>NZ_SRHQ01000015.1:0-149012 GCF_004683995.1 Methylorubrum sp. Q1
GCCCGGCAGGGCGAGGCAGGCGGCAAGGATCGCCAGGGCCGCAGCGCACTTCATCGGAGTCTCCATCCGGGTCGAGGCGGGGCGTAACGCCACGTCCGTCCCCTTTCCGATCGTCACGCAGTCACTGCGATCCATTGAATACGGGCCCCGGCCTGATGCTTGACTGACGCGTACGATGCGCCGACGGCCGGCGAGGGCTCACGCAGCAATGCGTCACCACCGTGGCACGGCTACGCTTATCCCCCAAATCCTGAACGTTTCGGGGTGACGGCGTCCCGCAGGACACAGCCGAGCTGTGCCGCGGTGAGATCGATCCGGGCGGGGGCCGGGCTGCCGTCCCGGCCGAAACGGAACAGGGCGTAATCCGTCGCCATCGGGCCGGATTCCGGCGGACGGAGGTCCGGCAGCGAGGGCGCATGGTCGCCGAACACGCAGAGGGTCGCCCGCCGACCGGCGAGCCCGTCGATCAGCCGCTCGATCGCTTGGCCGGTATGGGCGACGTGGTGGAGGTACTGCGCCAGCGGCGCGTCGATGGCGGAGAGCCGGCCCGGCTTCCAGGGTCCGTGATTCTCCATCGTGACGGAGAAGACGAACGTGCGGTCCTTCGCCCGCCCCTGGCCCAGCGCCACCTCCGCCAGAATGCGGTCGGCGACGGCGACGTCGCCGATATAGGGGCCGATCCGACGTGCGCCGGCGAAATCCTCCTCCATGACGAGGCGCTCGAAGCCGAGGCGCTGAAACACCCGAGCCCGGTCAAAGAAGTCGCGGTGGAAGGGGTGCACGAACACAGTCTCGAACCCGGCGGCGCGGGCGAGGCGGGCGAGGCTGGTCGGCTCCTCACCCTTGCGCGCGAGGTAGGGGTCGTAGCGGCCGAAGCCGAGGCTTTCCGGGTCGAGGCCGGTGAGGACGGCGTGCTCGGAACGCATGGTGTAGGCGCCGTGCGCGGGTACCGCGAGGCGACCGTACTGCGCCGCCAGCGCCCGGATCCGCGCCATCGCCGGGAGGTCCGGACCGCCCAGACGTGCCGGATCGAGGAAGGATTCGAGCTGGACGACCACGACGACCTCGTCATCGGGACTGCCTTCACCACGCACCGGCACCGGCCGCGCATCGTCCTCGCCGAGGCGGCGCAGGGCGTAGCCCATCATCGTCGCGACGAGCCCGTAGCGAGCGACGTCGCGGGCGAGGTCCGGGTGCGGGAAGATGTGGCGCAGGGCCCTCTGCCCGAGCGGCGTCAGGCCCGCGAGCGCCAGCGCCGCCAGCGCCGCCGGCAGGCCGAGGATCGCGAGGATGGATGCCCCCGTCCCGCTCGGCAAGGCGGCGGGTTCCAGAACATACCAAGCGACGACGACACAGACAGCGAGCAGCAGTGGCCCGGCGATCCGCAGATCGGTGATCGGCAGGGTGTAGTAGAGCTGCGGGTGGCGCGGCACCTGCGCGAGCAGCGCGAGGTCGCTGAACACCACCGGCTCACCGATCACCCGGCGCTTCAGGCGGTCCACCACCGAGAGGATGGCGAGCGTCAGCAGGCACGAGGAGGCCGCGAGCCAGGGCCGCCACGAGAACTGGAACCAGAACAGCGTGATCAGCGCGTAGCCGGCGGCTCGGATCGCCAGATCGCCGGGCCGGAGGCTCGGGCGCTGCGGCGAGGCCGCCGCCTCGATGGCGAAGGCGCCGGTGACCGCGACCGCGAGGGGCACAAAATAGGTCGCGAGGCTCATGCCTGTCTCAGCGGCCGGATTCGCTGCGCACGCCGCGGCGGGCGCGCAGGCGGCGTATGACCGGATTGATCAGGGCATAGCGCAGCCGCATCGTCGCGTGACGGACCGCGCCGAGGGCGAGACGCGAGGGCGGCGCGGCGGCTCGGGCCTCGCTGAGCCGGTCGAGCAGTTGCTCGGGCGTGCACGGTTTCATCGCCACCGGATCGAGATAGAGCGGGTAGAGGATCAGCGCACCGGCCACCAGGGCGTCGAGGGACAATGTGCGGCCGCGGTCGGCCCCCGGCGCCAGATCCTCGGTCAGCCCCCAGCCGGCATAGAAGGGGCGGCCGTGGACCGCCACGCTCAGCCCGCGGATCAGCGCCTCGAAGCCCGCCAGCGAGGTCATGGTCTCGACATGGTGGCAGCGGTCGAGCAGGTCGACGATGGAGAGGCCGCCGACGACACGGTCCGCGAGCGGCCGCACTTCCTCCTCCGGGATCGCGCCGGGACGGAACCCGGCCTCGACGTCGGGATGCGGCTTGTAGAGCAGGAAGGCGTCCGGGTTGCGGGCGCGGGCGGCCTGCAGAAGGGCGAGGTTGCCGCGCACCTTGGGCGAACCGGTCAACACCGAGGCGTCGTCCTCGACCTGGCCCGGTACCAGCACGATCCGCCGGTCCGTGGGCCAGTCCTCGCCGACACCTTCGAGGCCGACATTGTACTTGCTCAGGCGCCGCGCCACGATCGATTCGCGCAAGGCGGCGGCGCGGGCAGTCAGGCCGGGCGGGAATTCGGCCTCCTTCAGGGTGCGGGCCAGCCGGCTCTCCACCCGCGGGTCGTAATAGATGCCGAGGTCGTCCACGACGATGGAGGCACCCGGCTCCAGGCTGGCGCCGAGCCCGACCGAGCGCAGGAAGCCGTCCTCGATCCGCGCGAAGGGCAAGCCGGCTTCCGCACAGAGGCGCGGGAGCTGCTCCGGGCAGCGGGTCGCCCAGGCCTGGACCCGGCCGTCCTGCGAGCGGGCGAGCGCCACCGCCTCGTCCGCGATCATGGTGTGGAGTGGTGGTCCCGCCGGCCCGGTGGCGAAGACATCGAGCGCGGCCCGCTTCCAGCCGGATACGCCGACGAGGACGACGCGGCGGTCGTTGCCGAGGAAGCGGTCGCGCAGCCACGCCACGCGCTCCACCGCATCCGCGAGCGGGATCGGCCGGCGCGTCCACGGATCGAAGCCGTGCACGCCGATGCCGTAACGGAGCGCCAGGAACGCCGCCGCATCCGCTGGGCGCGGACCCGCCGCAGGGTCGGGGCAATGGGTCTCGAAGCCGGCCAGCGCCGGTTCGCAGGCCGCATCCCAACGCGCCACGTGGATGTGTGCCGCGAGGGGAAACAGCAGCCAGGGATCGGCTGGGTCCGCGATCACGGTCAGCCGGGGATCGGTCGGCGTGCCATTGCGCGGGCATCCGTCGGGCCCGGCGGCGACGAAGCGCGTCCCCGGATTCTCGGCGAGAAGCCGCGTCAGGAAGGTTTGCAGGGCCGCGCCCGACGCGGCGGTTTGCGGGTCGATCAGGGCGAGGGCAGGCCGCGTCTGACTCAAGAAGGGATCGGCTGCTCCATCCGGAAGCGAGCCGGCGAACCGGTTGGAGCCGGCAAGGCCGCGCGCGCGAAGAAGGTCGCCGAAGTCCGGGGAGGGGGGCTCGCCCCCGACGGGCCGGCCGGCATAGCTGAGCCGAAGGCTCGAAAGGCCGCTGTCGGGCGAATCGTAGGGGCTGAGCAGTGGGCCCGGCGCGACCCGCAGAACCGCTTTGCCGTCCGCCGCCGCAGACCACAAAGCCGGCGGGCCGGGTGAGCGGAAGGTCAGCGACGCGCCCGTTGCCGCCTCGATCTGCGCGCGCAGAAGCCGGACCGTCCGGCCGAGCGGCAGGTAGGAGCGGGGCAGCCCGGTATCGCCGTGCGGCTCGATGGGGCGCAGGTCGGTCATGGCCGGTCGATCATGGCGGGGCCTGCTCCATAGCCCAAGCCTCGTCCTGGGCCCAGGCCGGTCCGAGCATGGGCTGCAACTTCCTATGCGCCGGCACCGTCGGTACGGCGCGCTTCGGCCACGGCTGTGAAGAACGCACTTTTCCGGGGATGGATTGGCACCGGACACAACGGAGCCGCAATCTGGCGCGAGAGGTGCCTCGACCGATCGTCACAGTCGTGGCGTGATCGATCGGCAACGGAGGCTGCAAATTCTCCCGGTCGCCTCGCGCAGCGGTTGTCGTTCGCGGGGCTGTCGTGAGAGGCGTTCGGCCAGATGACGCAACGCACACCGCTTCACGACTAGGGATTGAGCGCCTGGGAATGACGCAGCCTCGTGCCCATGCCATAGGCCCCCGCGCCGCCACCTTCCTGTTCCTGCAGGGGATCGCCTCCCCGTTCTTCTCGGTCCTCGGCAGCGCCCTGCGCGAGCGCGGCCACGGGGTTCGCCGCATCAATTTCTCGGCCGGCGACTGGTTGTTCTGGCCCTTTCCCGCCGACCACTACCGCGGCAAGCGCGACGGCTGGGACGCCTATCTCGAAGCCTATATCCGCACGCACGCCGTCACCGACATCGTGCTGTTCGGCGATTGCCGGCCCTATCATCAGGCGGCGGTGCTCGTCGCCAAGCCGATGGGCGTGCGCATCCATGTGTTCGAGGAGGGCTACATCCGGCCCTACTGGATCACCTGCGAGGCCGGCGGGGTGAACGGCAACTCGACCCTGCCGAAGCGGGCGGAGGAGATCCGGGAACTCGCCCGCAAGCTGCCGCAGCCCGGACGGGCCATGCCGCTCACCGGAGACATGGGCCGGCGCAGCCTGTGGGATATCGGCTTCAACATCGCCAATATCGGCTTTCCCTACCTCTATCCGGGCTTTCGCACCCACCGGCCGAACCACATCGCTGCCGAATATGCCGGCTGGATCCGGAAGTTCGTGCGCCGCCGCCGCACCCGCCGCGAGGCGGCGCGGGTGAACGAGATCTACCACGCGATCAACGCCGATTACTTCCTGCTGCCGCTCCAGCTCGACAGCGACTACCAGATCCGCGTCCACTCGCCGTTCCTCGGCGTCGAGGGCTTCATGGACCGGGTGATCGCCTCCTTCGCCAAGCATTCGCAGGCGCCGACGCGGCTTCTGGTGAAGCTGCACCCGCTCGACAGCGGCATCATGAACTGGCGCAAGCGCGCCCGCCAATCGGCCAAGCGCCACGGCTGCAACGACCGGCTCGACTTCATCGACGGCGGCGACCTGCCCAAGCTCATCGACGGCAGCCGCGGCGTCGTGCTGGTGAACTCCACCGTCGGGATGCTCGCCCTCGAGCGCGGACGGCCGACGCTGGCCTTCGGCTCGGCGGTGTACAACCTGCCGGGCCTGACCCATCAGGGCGACATCGACACCTTCTGGAGTGCCCCGCAGGGACCCGACGCGGCGCTGATGCAGGATTTCTTCCGGGTCGTCATGCACCGCACCCAGATCAACGGCGGCTACTTCTCCCGCTCGGCGATCGAGCGGGCCGTGGCCGGCGCCGTGCCGCGTCTCGAGGCGGCGCTTCCGCCTGCCGCGCTGGCGGCCGCCCGCGACACGCTGGAGCAGGCCGGGCGCGACGAAAGCCTCTCCCCCGCCTATTGATCGCCGGCCTTCGACACGGTCACGACCCGGCTCCTCAGCGGAAAGACCCCTCTCCTTGCCCGTCATCCTGATCACCGGTGCCTCCAGCGGCATCGGCGCAGCCCTCGCGCGCTTCTACGCCGAGACCGGTGCGAGCCTCGTGCTCACGGGCCGCGATCGGGAGCGGCTGGACGCGGTGGCGCAGGAGTGCCGGACGCGCGGAGCCGAGGTTCTGACGCGGCTGATCGACGTGCGCGAGCGGGAGGCGGTCGGCGCCTGGCTCCGTGAGACCGATGCGGCGACACCGCTCGATCTCGTCATCGTCAACGCCGCGGTGAACGGCGGGCATCCGTCCGGCGGCCTGGAGACCGAGGCGACGGCCTTCGAGACGGCGGACATCAACCTGACCGGGGCGCTCAACGTGATGCTGCCCTGCGTGACCCTGATGAGCGGGCGCGGCCGGGGGCAGATCGCGCTGATCTCCTCGCTGGCGGCCTACGCGCCGCTGCCCGACGCCCCGGCCTATAGCGGCGCCAAGGCGGCGCTCCTCGCCCACGGCCTCGCGCTCCGCCAGAAGCTGAAGCCTCTGGGCGTGCGCCTCAGCGTGGTGACGCCGGGCTACGTCAAGACGCCGATGGGCGGGGTCATCAAGGGTTGGCGCCCCCTGGAAATGACGGCGGACGAAGCCGCCGCCCGCATCGCCCGCGGGTTGGAGCGCGACCAGGACGTCATCGCCTTCCCGGCGATCCTCGCCGCGCTCGCCCGCGGCGCGCTGTTGGTGCCCGAATGGCTGCGTAGCGCGGGTCTCAGCGGCTTCCGCTTCCGCAACCGGCCGCGGCGCTGATGCCGTCCCTCCGGATCGCCCTGTTCGCGCTGGAGGCGCTGCCGAACGCCCGCGCCGTGCGTCGCTTCGTGGCGGATCACGCGGCGGCGATCGCCTTCGTCGGCCTCTCCAACGCCGAGCGGCCGGCAACCGGCGGGCTCGTCGGTCAGATCCGGCGGCATCTCGCCCGGTCCGGCCCCGGCTTCCTGCCCTATCTCGGCGTGAATTTCGGGCTGCCGGACCTGCTGCGCCCGCTCTCACCCCTGACGCAGCGCCTCGCCGGCAGTCGCGCGACGCCCGAGGCGACGCCGCTCGCCGCCCTCTGCCGCCAGTTCGATATCCCGGCCTTGCGCGTCGACGACGTGAACGGCGAGGAGGTGGCTCAGGCCTTCGCAGCGCACGCGCCCGACCTGATCGTCACCTTCCACTTCGACCAAATTCTGTCCGCAGCGACGCTCGCGCGGGCGCGGCTCGGCGGGATCAACCTCCACCCGAGCCTGCTGCCGCTCCATCGCGGCCCCGTGCCGACGATTCACGCGTTGGCGGACGGGAAGGCGGAGTTCGGCGTCACCGTTCACCGCCTCGCGCCCGCGATCGATGCCGGGGCGATCCTGGCCCAGGAAGCGGTCGCGCTGCCCGACGGCACAACGGCCACACGCGCGGCCGTGCGCCTGCACGAGCACGGTCGCCTCCTGGTCGATCGCGTGCTCGGCGAGATCGCCGCCGAGGGGACGATGCCGGCGGGTCGAGCCGGTCCGGTGCTGCCCTACCGCGGCTTTCCCGACCGGGCGCTGCTGGCGCGGATGCGCCGTGAGGGCCTGCTCCTCACCGACGGGCACGACCTGCGGGACGCGCTGACGCTGTCCCGCAAGGGCTGAGGCTCACGCCCGCAGGGCGTCGTCGAGATCGTCGATGAGATCCTGCGCATCCTCGATGCCGATCGAGAGGCGCACGACCTCGGGGCCGGCGCCTGCCGCCCGCTTCTGCTCGTCCGTGAGCTGGCGGTGCGTGGTCGAGGCCGGGTGGATCACCAGCGAGCGGGTGTCGCCGATATTAGCGAGATGGCTGAAGAGCTGGAGATTCGAGACCAGTTTCACGCCGGCCTCGTAGCCGCCCTTGAGGCCGAAGGTGAATACGGCACCCGCGCCCTTGGGCGTGTAGCGCTGCGCGAGCGCGTGGTAGCGGTCGCTCGTGAGGCCGGGATAGCTCACCCAATCGACGTCAGCGTGGTCCTTGAGGAAGGTCGCCACCTTTAGGGCGTTGTCGGAGTGGCGCTGCATCCGGAGCGGCAGGGTCTCGATGCCGTTGAGGATCAGGAAGGCGTTGAACGGCGACAGCGACGGCCCGAGATCGCGCAGGCTCAGCACGCGCACGGCGATGGCGAAGCCGAAATTGCCGAAGGTTTCGGCCAGCACCATCCCGGCATATTCCGGCCGCGGCTCCGACAGCATCGGATAGCGCGCATCGCCCTGCCACGGGAACGTACCGCCATCGACGATGAGGCCACCGATGGAATTGCCGTGGCCGCCGAGGAACTTGGTGGCCGAATGCACGACGATGTCGGCGCCGTGCTCGAACGGCTTGATCAGGTACGGCGTCGCCATCGTGTTGTCGACGATGAGCGGGATGTTGTGACGCTTGGCGATCACCGAGAGGGCGGCGATGTCGGTGATGACCCCGCCCGGGTTGGCGATGCTCTCACAGAAGATCGCCTTGGTGCGCGGGGTGATGGCGCGCTCGAACGAATCCGGATCGTCGGTGTCCGCCCAAACCACCTGCCAGCCGAAGTTCTTGTAAGAGTGGTTGAACTGGTTGATCGAGCCGCCGTAGAGCTTGTTGGCCGCGATGAACTCGTCGCCCGGCCGCATCAGCGCGTGCAGGGTCAGGAATTCGGCGGCGTGGCCCGAGGCGACGGCGAGCGCGGCGGTGCCGCCTTCGAGCGCGGCGATGCGCTCCTCCAGCACCGCGTTCGTCGGGTTGGTGATGCGGGTGTAGATGTTGCCGAAGGCCTGGAGCCCGAACAATGAGGCGGCGTGGTCCACGTCGTCGAAGACGAAGCTCGTCGTCTGATAGATCGGCGTTGCCCGCGCGCCCGTGGCGGGGTCGGGGCTCGCGCCGGCGTGGATCGCGAGGGTGTTGAAGCCGGGCTGGCGGTCGGTCATCGAAAAACTCCTCAAGACGCGTCGTTTACGCCCGTGCTCTTCGGCGGTGCAAGCGCCCGAAGCCGCTTGGGCGGCTTCGCCGCGCGAAGAGTGCGGCGCGGAGCGGGCTTTTCAGGGCTTCGGTCCTGCAAGGCATCGAGCGGAGCGGCAGCCTGAGGCCGCGGAGGCGGACGCCGGCGCCCGAGGCCGGAGAAAAGAATGCAGAGCGATCGCTCTGCGGTCGGCGACCTTGCGCATCGGCCATGGGCGGCCGTCCGGGGCGGGCTCCGACGGAGGCCGAAACGCCCGGATGGTGTACCGGGGTAACGATCGGTAGCGAACGTTGCGGCACTGCACAGCGCTCAAGCGCAGCAGTCTAGACATGTTCGCATCTGACATGTCACAGAGCCGCGCGAACCAAACGGTAATCCGGTGACCCACGGTCGCATTGATTGCCCCGGCGCAATGGTGTCTGCCGTTGCGTCAGACTTTGAATTTGAAAGCCTTCAAGGTGCGCGCGGGCGAAATCGCCGGAGCGCTGCCCGGAGAGGCTCGGCGCGGCGGCTGACGGGAGGACCACCTTGGCGGACGAAGGGCCTCAGGGCACCAAGCGAGATTTCCTCTTCCTCGCGACAGGCGCGGGATTGGCTGTCGGGGCCGGCGCGGTGGCGTGGCCGTTCGTGGCCTCCATGGCGCCCGATGCGGCGACCGTCGCGGCCGGTGCGCCGCTCGATGTCGATCTCAGCCCGATCCAGGAGGGCCAGATCGTCAACGTGTTCTGGCGCGGCAAGCTGATCTTCGTGCGCAAGCTCACGGAGAAGGAAGTCACGGACATGAAGGCCGTGCCGCTCTCCGAGATGATCGACCCGGCCGCCTTCGACGCCCGCGTCAAGTCCGGCCACGATCGCTGGCTCGTGGCCTACGGCAACTGCACCCATCTCGGCTGCGTGCCGATCGGCCATTCCGGCAATTACGAGGGCTGGTCCTGCCCCTGCCACGGTTCGCAGTTCGACGCCGTCGGCCGCGTGCGCCGCGGCCCGGCGCCGACCAACCTGCCGATTCCGCCCTACGCCTTCGAGTCCGATACCAAGATCAAGATCGGCGAAGAAGGCGGCAAGGCGGTCGCCTGACAACAGGACACGAGAAGCCGGAGCGGGCAAACCGATGAGCAGCGCACACGCGACCTCGACCTACGTACCCAAGAGCCGCCTCGCGAAGTGGTTCGAGTCACGGCTGCCGCTGGTCGGGCTGGTGCACTCGTCCTTCGTCGCCTTCCCGGTTCCGCGTAACCTCAACTACTTCTGGACCTTCGGCGCGATCCTGATCGCCTTCCTCGGCATCCAGATCATCACCGGCGTCTGGCTGGCGATGCATTACGATCCGAATGCGAGCAACGCGTTCGAGAGCGTCGAACACATCATGCGCGACGTGAATTACGGCTGGCTCTTGCGCTACGCGCACGCCAACGGCGCGTCGATGTTCTTCGTGGCGGTCTACGTCCACATCTTCCGCAACCTCTATTACGGGTCGTACAAGGCCCCGCGCGAGGTGCTCTACCTCCTTGGCGTCATCATCTACCTCTTGATGATGGCCACCGCCTTCCTCGGCTACACCCTGCCGTGGGGCCAGATGAGCTTCTGGGGCGCCACCGTCATCACCAACATCCTGGCGGCGATCCCGGTCGTCGGCGACACGATCCAGAGCCTGCTCTGGGGCGGCTACTCGGTCGGCAACCCGACCATCAACCGCTTCTTCTCGCTGCACTTCCTGCTGCCGTGGATGATCGCGGGCGTCGTCGTGCTCCACGTCTGGGCGCTGCACGTCACGGGCCAGAACAACCCGGCCGGCATCCCGATCAAGTCGAGCAAGGACGCCGTGCCCTTCACCCCCTACGCGACCATCAAGGACGTGTTCGCGGTGGTGGTGTTCATGATCCTGTTCGCATGGTTCATCTTCTACCAGCCGAACTATCTCGGCCACGCCGACAACTACGTCCCGGCCAACCCGTCGGTGACGCCCGCGCACATCGTGCCGGAATGGTACTTCCTGCCCTTCTACGCGATCCTGCGTGCGGTGCCGGATAAGCTCGGCGGCGTGATCCTGATGTTCGGCGCGGTGCTGATCCTGGCCTTCGCGCCCTGGCTCGACACCTCGCGGGTCCGCTCCTGCAACTACCGTCCGGTCTACCGGGTGTTCTTCTGGGTCTTCCTCGTCAACGCCATCATCCTCGGCTGGCTCGGCGCGAAGCCCCCGGAGGGCGGCTACGTCCTCGCCTCGCGGATCTGCACCATCTACTACTTCGCCCACTTCCTCATCGTCATGCCGCTGGTCGGCCTGTTCGAGACGCCTGACCGCCTGCCGGGCTCGATTCTCGAGACCGTGACCGGTCTGGGCAAGCAGGTGAGCGGATCCGGCATGCCCGCGGGTGCTGCGGCCGAACCGGCCAAGCGCGCCTAAGGCCCGAGGGAGAGAACAACGATGCGCATCGCACGCCTCGCCGCCGCGACCCTGCTCGCGGCCTCCCTCGGTGCCGGCTCGGCTCTGGCCGATGACGGACACGGCACCAACCCGCCGCGGGAGAAGTGGAGCTTCGCCGGCATGTTCGGCCGCTTCGACCAGGCGCAGCTCCAGCGCGGCTTCCAAGTCTACAAGGAAGTCTGCGCGAGCTGTCACTCCATGCGGCTGGTCGCCTTCCGCAACCTCGCGGAGCCGGGCGGACCCGGCTTCACGGAAGGGCAGGTCAAGGCGCTCGCCGAGACCTACAGCGTCAAGGAACTCGACGATTCCGGTGCCGAGAAGGAGCGCCCGGCCCGTCCGGCCGATCGCTTCCCGTCGCCCTTCCCGAACGACAAGGCCGCCGCCGCGGCCAATGGCGGCAAGGCGCCGCCGGACTTCTCGGTTCTGGCCAAGGCTCGCACCTACGAGCGCGGCTTCCCGCTGTTCGTGTTCGATGCGCTGCCCTTCACCGGCTATTCCGAGCAGGGCGTCGATTACATCCACGCGCTCCTGACCGGCTACGAGGACGCCCCGAAGGGCTTCACGATGCCGGACAGCGGCTACTACAATAAGTACTATCCCGGCCACGTGATCGCGATGCCGAACCCGCTGAGCGAAGGGCAGATCACCTACCCGAAGAACGACAAGGGCGAGCCTGTCGTGCCGGAGACGGTCGAGCAGTACTCGCACGACGTGGCGGCCTTCATGGCCTGGGCGGCCGAGCCGCACATGATGGCCCGCAAGTCCCTGGGCCTTCGGGTGATCCTGTTCCTCTTCGTTCTGGCGGGTCTGCTGTTCTACGTGAAAAAGCAGGTCTGGAAGAAGGTCGGGGGCGAAGTTCACGGCCTCCAGCCCGAGCTGCACAAGACCTACTGAGCGAAAGCTCCCACGATCGAACCGACGAACGGGCCCCTCGCGGGCCCGTTTGCGTGTGGGGGAACGCCTACGGTAAAGGTTCCGCAGCGCCGGACGAACCGATTCGGGCGCATTCAAACCGTCATCGCCGGGACTTACGACGCTTTACGCGCAGCAGATGCGCCGCGTGCCTTCCGGCCTTGGCCACGTTCTACACACAAGGGATTTTTGCATGACGGCAGCGGTTCTCGGCGTGATCGGCGGCTCGGGCGTCTACGACCTGCCCGGCCTGGAGGATGTCCGCGAGGAGGCGATCACGTCGCCCTGGGGCGAGCCCTCCGACGCGCTGCGGATCGGCCGCATCGGTGGGACCAAGGTGGTGTTCCTGGCCCGGCACGGGCGCGGCCACCGTTTCTCGCCCACCGGCATCAACTACCGCGCCAACATCGACGTGCTGAAGCGGGCCGGTGTCACCGACATCGTTTCGCTCTCGGCCTGCGGCTCATTCCGCAACGAGTTGCATCCCGGCCTGTTCGTGCTGGTCGATCAGTTCATCGACCGCACCTTCGGGCGCGCGACCTCGTTCTTCGGCAATGGCTGTGTCGCTCACGTGCCCTTCGCCCACCCCGTCGGGCCGCTGCTGCAGCGGCGCATCGCCGCCGCGGCGGAAGCCGAGGGCATCACGGTTCACAAGGGCGGCACCTACGTCTGCATGGAGGGGCCGCAATTCTCTTCCATGGCCGAGTCGAAGCACTACAAGGCGGCGAATTTCGACGTCATCGGCATGACCAACATGCCCGAGGCCAAGCTCGCCCGCGAGGCCGAGATCACCTACGCGACCATCGCCATGGTGACGGATTACGATTGCTGGCACCCGAGCCACGACAGCGTGGACGTGGCCTCTGTGGTCGCCGTCGCCCGCGCCAACGCCGACAAGGCGGCCCAGCTCGTCTCCCGCGTCGCCTGCGATTTTCCGGCCGAGCGCGAGGAGTGCCCGGCGGGCTCGCACCGGGCGCTCGACGGCGCGATCATGACGGCGCCCTCACACCGCGACCCGGCGCTGCTGGCCAAGCTCGATGCGGTCGCCGGGCGCGTGCTGAACGGCTGACGGCTGCTTCGGGGCGGACCGTCACATCAATCAGTGACGCGTCCGCCTCTCCCAGTATGCGGAGAGAGGCAGGCGCTCGCCGTCATGGAGAGCGCCTGCAAAAAAAATCAGCGCGCGCAGCCGTTGTCGCGTTCCTGGCGCTGGATGTCGGCGATGTCGGCGCGCTGGCGGGCGGAGAGCGGCACGTCGGCCAGTGCGTCGTACTTGCAGCCGGAATTGCCGAAGGCGCGAATCGCGCGCTCGGTGCGGAAGCAGTAGCCGGCATCCTTGTAGATCGCGTTGCGCTCGCCCCACAGCTCGTCGCAGGGGAAGGCCGCGAGGGCAGGCGAGGCCGTAAGTGACACGAGAATGGCGGCGGCGAGGAAACGCATGGCTGGTGCTCCGAGCCGTCGGAGCCCGGGCGTCCTCAGGCGGTCTTGAGGGTCAGTGAGCGGTTCGGCTCGCGGCCGAACCCGCGGATCTCCAGGCGGTCACCCGCGATCTCCACCACGGCGAAGGCCGAGCTGTCCGGCGTGTCTACCATGCCGTGGAAGTTGACGTAGTGGATTCCGTCGCGCTCGGCGTAGTTGCCCGCATGATTGTGACCGTTGAAATAGGCGATAACGTGTGGCTGCCTCGCCAGCAGTCCCGTGAGCCGTCCGGCATCCCAAAGGTTGTGCGGGTTCTCGGGCGCGACGGGGTAGTGGTTGAGCACGACGACCCGCTCGCCGGCGATCCGCGCCGCCGCCAGCCTTCGCTCCAGCCACGCGAACTGCGACTCGCTGAGGGATCCGTTCCAGGGCTTGGCGTTGACGAGCCCCTCCGCCTTGGCCTGCTCCAGGCGCTCCGCCGCCAGCGTCCGGCGCGGATCGTCCGGTGGCGGGGCGAACAGCGAGACGTCGTTGCCATCGAGCACGATGAAGCGGAGGCCGGCCACCACGAAATCGTAGTACGGGCCCTCCATGCCGAGCAGGCCCGGCACCCGCCCGCGCTGTTCGGACGCCACGTCGAAATCGTGGTTGCCGAGCAGGAACCGGGTCTCGTGGCGCAGCGTCCGGTAGATCGGCAGGATGCGGTCGTAGCTCGCCACGTCGCGGTCGATTATGTCGCCCAGCGTCACGACGAAGCGCAGCTCCTCCCCATTCAGGGCCGCGACCGCGGCCCGCATCTTATCGAGGCTGTTGGCGTAGTAGCGGCCGAGCGTCAGGTTGGGCGGCGCCTCGGCATATTGCGGATCGGCGATCACGCCGAAGCGCAGCGGCCCGTCGGCGGCTCCCGCTCGGGCAGCAAGGAGCGCGGCGCTGGCGGCGAGGACGGAACGGCGGGACAGCATGCGGCTTCTCGGCATCGGTGACCCCGGCAGGCTGGCGCGCCGGCATGACCAGCGGATGACGCCGAGCGGCTTCGCGGGGCGGCTCACGCGGGATCGCCGCCAGGACCCTAAAGCAAGACCCTTCAAGACCCTTCCCCCGCCGGGCAAAACCACACTACAAGGCAGGCCCGGCCGGCCGCTGAAGGCCCGCTGCCCGTTTTCAGGATCAGACGCCCGTATCCGATGCGTACAGCCAGCATCAGCCGCCGCACGGCGGAGACCGACGTGTCCGTCTCGATCGATCTCGACGGCACCGGCAAGGCCGCGATCGCGACCGGCGTCGGCTTTCTCGATCACATGCTGGAGCTGTTCGCCCGGCACGGCCTGTTCGACGTGACGATCAAGGTCGCCGGCGACCTGCACGTCGATCAGCATCACACCACCGAGGATACCGGCATCGCGCTGGGCCAGGCGGTGGCTCAGGCGCTCGGCGACAAGCGCGGCATCGCCCGCTACGCCGACATCCACCTGCCGATGGACGAGACGCTGAGCCGCATCGCGATCGACATTTCCGGCCGTCCGTTCCTCGTGTTCCGCACGAGCTTCCGCGTCGAGAAGATCGGCCAGTTCGACACCGAACTGGTGCGGGAGTTCTTCCAGGCCTTCGCGATGAATGCCGGCATCACGCTGCACGTCGAGACTCTCTACGGCGAGAACGCGCACCATATTGCCGAGAGCGTCTTCAAGGGGCTGGCCCGGAGCTTGCGCAAGGCCGTCGCCATCGACCCGCGTGAGGATGGCCGCGTTCCCTCCACCAAGGGATCGCTCTGAGACCATTTGAGGAGGAGCGAGGATGCGGACCTACACGCTGCACGTTCCCGAGGGCTCGGTTCGGGGTGACCCGCGGGCGCTGGAACAGGCGCATCTCGTGCGCGACGGCTTCTCTTGGAGCGCCTTCGCCTTCACGGTGCTGTGGTTCCTGCGCCACCGTCTCTGGCTCGCCTCGCTCCTCGTGCTGGTGGGGCTCGTCGGGCTTGCGCTCGCGGGCCGGGCGCTCGGCCTCTCGCCCTTCGCGGCGCTGATCGTCACGGTGCTGGTGAGCCTGCTGATCGGCATGGAGGCGTCGAGCCTGCGCCGCTGGACCTATGGCCGCCGGGGCAAGCCGGCCCAGGACGCGGTGATGGCCGGCTCGCAGGAGGAGGCCGAACTGAAGGCCGCCGCCCGCTGGCTCGATGCCGCGTCGGTTCCGGGCGTCGCCGCGCCGGGTTTCGCCGCGACGGCCGTCAGCCGCCCGACCCATCGCCGCGGCGATGATGCGGTGATCGGGCTTTTCCCCGCGAGCGAGGGTGGACGGTGAGCGAGCAGACCGTCGCGATCATCGATTACGGATCGGGCAATCTCCATTCGGCGGCGAAGGCGTTCGAGCGCGCGGCGCGCGAGGCCGGGCTCGACGGCACCCGCATCGTCGTCACCGACGTGCCGGAAGCCGTGGCCGCTGCCGACCGTGTGGTGCTGCCCGGCGTCGGCGCCTATGCCGATTGCCGCCGCGGCCTCGATGCGGTGCCCGGCATGGTCGAGGCCATGACCGAGGCCGTCAGGGCGCAGGGCAAGCCGTTCCTCGGCATCTGCGTCGGCATGCAGCTCATGGCGAGCCGCGGCCTCGAATACGAGGAGACCGCGGGCCTGAACTGGATTCCGGGCGATGTCGCCCCGATCGAGCCGGCCGACCCGGCGCTCAAGATCCCGCATATGGGCTGGAACACCCTGCATCTCGACCGCGAGCACGCCCTGCTGCGCGACATCGCGATCGGGGAGGGCGGGTTGCACGCCTATTTCGTCCACAGCTTCGCGCTGAAGGCTGCCGAGCCGGCGGACGTGATCGCCCATGCCGAGTATGGCGGGCCGGTCACGGCCATGGTCGCGCACGACAACATGGTCGGCACCCAGTTCCACCCCGAGAAGAGCCAGCACCTCGGTCTCGCGCTCCTCGGCAACTTCCTGCGCTGGCGCCCCTGAAGGCCGCCTTTGTCCGACACATCGTATTCGCGAGTTGACGCGTGATCCTGTATCCGGCCATCGACCTCAAGGAAGGGCGCTGCGTCCGCCTCGTTCAAGGCGACATGGCCCAGGCCAAGGTCTTCAACGACGACCCTGCCGCGCAAGGGGCGGCCTTCGAGTCTCAGGGGTTCTCCTGGCTCCACGTGGTCGATCTCGACGGTGCCTTCGCCGGGGAGCCCCGCAACGCCGCGGCGGTCGATGCGATCCTGGCGCGGGTGAGCCTGCCGGTGCAGCTCGGCGGCGGCGTGCGCGAGATGCGCACCCTCGAAGGCTGGCTGGAAAAGGGCGTGAGCCGCGTCATCATCGGCACCGCGGCCGTGCGCGACCCCGCCTTCGTTCGCGAGGCGGCCCGTCGCCATCCGGGGCGCATCGCCGTCGGCATCGACGCCAAGGACGGGCGCGTGGCGGTGGAGGGCTGGGCCCAGACCTCCAGCATGACCGCGGAAGAGCTCGGGCAACGCTTCGAGGATGCGGGTGTCGCCGCCATCATCTACACCGACATCGCCCGCGACGGCATCCTCAAGGGCCTCAACATCGAGATGACGCTGGCGCTGGCCTCGGCCGTCAGCATCCCGGTGATCGCCTCGGGCGGCCTTGCCTCGATCGCCGACGTCGAGCGGCTGCTGGAGCCGGACTGCGCCGTGCTGGCCGGCGCCATCACCGGCCGCGCCCTCTACGACGGACGGATCGACCCGAAGGAAGCGCTCGCCGCCATCGCCCGTGCCAAGGGGGGCGCGGCATGAGCGTCGTCCGACCGCCGGCCCCGACAGCCTGAAGGCATTCACGCGTGCTCAAGACCCGCATCATCCCCTGCCTCGACGTGAAGGACGGGCGCGTCGTGAAGGGCGTGCAGTTCCTCGAACTGCGCGATGCCGGCGATCCGGTCGAATCGGCCAAGGCCTACGATGCGGCCGGCGCCGACGAACTCTGCTTCCTCGACATCACCGCGAGCCACGAGGCGCGCGGCACCCTGCTCGACGTGGTGAGCCGCACGGCGGAAGCCTGCTTCATGCCGCTCACCGTCGGCGGCGGGGTGCGAACCGTGGCCGACGTGCGCACGCTCCTGCTCGCGGGCGCCGACAAGGTCGGCATCAACACAGCCGCCGTGAAGAACCCCGATTTCGTCGCCGAGGCGGCGGAGAAGTTCGGCAGCCAGTGCATCGTGGTCGCGATCGATGCCAAGCGGGTCTCCGGTCCGGACGAGGCCGCGCGCTGGGAGATCTTCACCCATGGCGGGCGCAACCCGACCGGGATCGATGCGGTCGAATTCGCCCGCACGGTCTCCGAGCGGGGCGCGGGCGAACTCCTCGTCACCTCCATGGACAAGGACGGCACCCGCTCCGGCTACGACCTCGCGCTCACCCGTGCCATCGCCGATGCGGTGAGGGTGCCGGTGATCGCCTCCGGCGGTGTCGGCGGGCTCGACGACCTCGTGGCGGGCGTCCGTGACGGCGGCGCGAGCGCGGTGCTGGCGGCCTCGATCTTCCACTTCGGCCAGCACACGGTCGGCGAGGCCAAGACCCATATGGCCGCCGCCGGACTTGCGATGCGGCTCGATCCGTAACGGGTATCCGCTGCGCCGATGCCCGCGCCCCTTGACCGGGGGGCTGAGCCTGCGCAGGGTTCGGGGTGCCGGTATCCGATCATGCGATGCCGCATGATACGGTTTCCGCTTGCGCGCCTTATGACGAAGTTCAGCCTCGACGACCTCGCCGCCCTCGTGGACAGCCGCGCCGGCACGCCCCCCGAGACATCCTACACCGCCAAGCTGCTCTCCGAGGGGCCGGCCAAGGCCGCCAAGAAGCTCGGCGAGGAGGCGGTCGAGGCCGTCATCGCGGCCGTGCAGGGCGACCCCAAGGCGCTCGTCTCGGAAGCGGCGGACGTGCTCTACCATCTCGTCGTGACCTTGAAGGCGGCGGGCGTGCCGCTCGACGACGTGATGGCGGAACTGGGTCGGCGCACCGCTCAGAGCGGTCTCGCCGAGAAGGCGGCGCGGAGGCACACATGATCGGCGCTCCGATCCCGTCGGCGGGGATCGAACCGGAGGAGCGCCAGAATCCGGTCACCGGCCACGGGCCGGGCCGTCTCTCGCCCTATCGGATCTTTTCGCGGGACGAATGGGCGCAATTGCGCGCCGACGCCCCACTGACGCTGAGCGCCGAGGATATCGGCCGGCTGCAATCCCTCAACGATCCGATCTCGATCGAGGAGGTCGTGGCGATCTACCTGCCGCTCTCGCGCCTGCTCTCGCTCTACGTCGCGGCGACGCAGGGGCTGTTCAAGGCGACGCAGCGCTTCCTGCTCGCCGAGCACGACCACAAGGTGCCCTATATCATCGGCCTTGCGGGCTCGGTGGCGGTCGGCAAATCGACCACGGCGCGGGTGCTGAAGGCGCTGCTCGCCCGCTGGCCCAACACCCCGAAGGTCGATCTCATCACGACCGACGGCTTCCTCCACCCCAACGCCGAATTGCAGCGCATGGGCGCGATGGAGCGCAAGGGCTTTCCCGAAAGCTACGACAGCGCCGCCCTGCTGCGCTTCCTCGCCGACATCAAAGCCGGCCACAAACGGGTCTCCGCCCCGGTCTATTCCCACCTCGTCTACGATGTGGTGCCGGGCGAGGAGCAGGTGATCGAATCGCCCGATATTCTCATCGTCGAGGGCCTGAACGTCCTCCAGCCGGCACGCCTGCCGCTGGACGGCACCGCGATCCCCTTCGTTTCCGACTTCTTCGATTTCTCGATCTATCTCGACGGGCACGAGGACGACCTGCACCGCTGGTACGTCAACCGCTTCCTGCGCCTGCGCCAGACCGCCTTCCGCGATCCGCTCTCCTACTTCCGCAAATACGCCGAGGTCTCCGAGAACGAGGCGCTGGAGATCGCCGACCGGCTCTGGACGACGATCAACCTGCCGAACCTGCGCGACAACATTCTGCCCACGCGCCAGCGGGCGAGCCTGATCCTGGCCAAGGGGCCGAGCCACCGCATCGAGAGCGTGGCGTTGCGGCGGCTGTGACCGGCGACGCGCAATAGCTCGGCCATAGCCCCCGCGTCGCGCGTTCGAGCATGTGCCCATCCGGATCTCGGCAATAGAGGCTCGTCGCCCCGCTCGGCCACGCGACACGCCCTTCGATGGCGATACCCCGCGATGCGAGCTTCGCCTCCCATGCCGGCAGGTCGTCTTGCGTCGTCCCGAAACAGAGATGCAGCGGCCCTGTCCCGTCATGCGGCGGGATCGACCCGCCATGCAGGCACTGCGGTGACACGGATGCGCCGCGCCTGAACAGCAGAAGCACGTTCCGCCCGCCGACATCGTAGGCCCAGAGTGTCTCCGACTGCAGGACGCGCTCGAGACCGATGACGGTTTCATAGAACGCATGGGCTCTCTGTAAGTCATCGACGTACAGGGCCGTCTCCAAGATGCGATCGGGCCGAAGCATCGTCGAGGGCCTTCTTCCGTCGATGGTGCAACGCGGATCGGCGCGCACCGCATTCTCCTCCGATCTTGTCGGCTGTGAACCTCAACGCCGGTGGAAAACATCGGGGACAGCCGGTGAAACGGCTCAGCTTGCCTGCAAATTGCCGCGGCTTGCCCTGGGGATGCCACAACCTCGGCCGTGTTTGCGCCACATCCGGCGGCGTAAGTGTGGCCCACACGCCGCTGGCGCCATCACGAAGAGTGAGCGACGACAACGATGCAGGGCCGTTCGATCGGATCGCCGCGGACCACCAAGATTTCCTCCCACGCTCCTCGCAAGAGCGGGCGTCCCACCCCGTCCTCCGACGCCATCACCCTCAATTCCCGGACGGGGCGCGACCATGGCAGCCGCACGGCGCTGGTCCGCTCCATCCTTTCCATGACCCTGCTCGCCGGCGGCTTGAGCGCGGTTCTGCTCAATGCCGGCACTGATTTCGGCCGGGCCGAGGCCTCGACCAAGGTGTCCGACCTCGCCATGCCGAAGCCGCGCCTTCAGGCGCTCGCGCCCGAGATGCCGGTGTCGAGCGTGCTGGCCGCCTCCGCGAGCTTCCACCCCATAGGCGATCTCGACACCGAACTCGGTGCCAACACGGTCGACCGCGTCTCCTACGACTTCCTGCTCTCGCAGACCTCGACCGGCGACCCGAACGACATCCTCGAATTCGGGCCGATGAAGATCCGCCGCCACCTCGTCCAGACGATCGTGAAGGCGGCTCAGGCGGTCCAGACCGATCCGGTCCTGCTCATGGCGGTGGCCGACAAGGAGTCGAGCTTCATCACCGCCGTCCAGGCCAAGACCTCTTCGGCCACCGGCCTGTTCCAGTTCATCGAACGCACCTGGCTCGGCGTGATCCGCGATTTCGGACCCCGATACGGATACGAGAAGGAGGCCGGCCTGATCGTCCCGGACGGCAACGACCGGCCGTCGATCCAGGATCAGGCCGAGCGCTCCCGCATTCTCGATCTGCGCCGCGACCCCTACCTCTCGGCCGTCATGGCCGGCGAGATGCTGAAGCGTGACGCCGGACGCATCGCCCTGAAGATCGGCCGCGAGCTGACTCTCGGCGAGGTCTACCTCGCGCACTTCCTCGGGCCGGACGACGCCGAGAATTTCCTGTCTCGAGTGGTCGACAAGCCGACCGCCGCCGCCGCGACCCTGCTGCCGGGCCCGGCTCGGGCCAACCGGTCGATCTTCTTTGCCGGCACCACCGGCCGGGGCCGTCACCGCAAGCCCGCGAGCCTCTCGGTCGCGCAGGTGCACCAGAAGTTCGAGGCCATGATGAACGCCCGCGGCGACCGCTATCGCGACGTCCGCACCGTGGCCGGCCTCGTCGCGCTCGCCGACGCAGAGGCGGTTCAGTAGACGTGCGGCCGCCCGCCGCGCGACGGGCCCGCGACGGTGAAAATCTTCCTCCAACGCAACTGAGCGGCCCCCACCCGCTTTGTTGTGTTGTGGTGCGGCCCGGACGCGCAGGGAGGATCGTTTCGCCTTGAACGACACGTTTCGAGACCGATCGCATCGGGGGCCCGCCGATGATCCGCTTCTGCCGAGCATGAAACTCGATCAGATCGGGCAGGCGCTCGCCTCCTGCTACGACAACCTCGTCGCAGAGGGCATTCCCGACCATCTCGCTGCCCTGGTTCGGCGGGTCGATTTCGCCGAACGCGCCGCGCCGACGAAGATCGAGCGTCCGGACGCCCGCATCGCCCTCGTGGTCGAGGACGAGCGCGAAACCCGCGAACTGGCCGAGAGCGTGCTGGAGGAGACCGAGATGCGCGTGATCGGCTGCGACAGCGCCGAGCGTGCCTTGAGCGTCCTGCAGGAGAGAGGCGGCGACGTCGCTCTGGTCTTCGCCGATATCCGTCTCGCGGGGGCGATGGATGGGCTTCAGCTTGCCCGAGCCATTGCCACCCTCTGGCCGCGCACCCGGCTGGTCGTGACCTCCGGCGTCGAACCGGAACACGGCACGGCCTTGCCGGAGGGGGCGGTGTTCATCCCGAAGCCGTGGCGCGCCTTCGACGTACTGGTCGAGGCCGAGCGCGCCGCCCGCGATCCGTCGCCCCCGGTCAGTTGACCACGCGGGACGCGTGGTCTTGAGGCATCGAGGTGCCGTGCCGGGTGATCGTCAGGCCGCGACTGCGTCGCGCCGACGACGCCAAGGCAGGAAGAACAGCGCCGCCCCGATTAGTCCGACGACGCCCGCACCCATGCCGACATAGACGAGTTCCTGGTCGGTCCGCTCTTGATGCGCGGTGTCATCCAAAATGATGACGTTGTCGTCCGCTCTCCGTGATCCCGCTTCACCGGCAATGTATTTGATGGGCAGGCGGTCGCTGGCCAACTGGTTGTCGACGATGATCTGAGCGGCCAGCGCATGCGAAATCGTGACGCCTTCGGCCTTATGCCGTAGGCCGCCGCGATCCATCCAACTCAGGTCGAGCTTGTAGTTCGTTCCGTCGCGGCGGCGCTTGACCCGTGTCGCGCTGTCGATCGTCGCCTCGGTCTGGATGCCCATTGCCATCACGTCCCGCCGACGATTGCCGTCCTGCCAGCAGGCGAAAGCCAAGATCGGTCCGCCGATTGCGCAGAGAACCGTAAGCCACTTCAGTTTGCCGAGGATCCAACCGACCATACCTTCGACCTCTTCCAGGTTTCGAGGCGATCAGGCTAGGCGGGACGATCGAAGAAATCAAACGAACCGCGGATTGATTGGGTTCGGAGACGACTTTGCTGCACGAAGTCAGGGCGTTGAGCCGGCTCTATTGATGGGAGTTCTCGCGGAGCGCCACAGCCTTGCCGGCAAGCGCCGGGCCGGAGGTTTTGCCGAATCGGCGACCCGGGCAATCTCCGCGCCCCGTGCCTGACGCGCAGCGACGGCCCAGGCTGATGATGGATCGGCGGCCGACCGTCCGTGGCAGTGCCATGGTGCTCGGATGACGGCCCGAAGCGGGTCACGCGTCACGCCGGGCCGTGCCCGATTCGGGAGTAACCACATCGCTACGGCTAAGCTGATGTGAGCCGCCGCACGGCCGAATCGTGGAAAATCCGTAAACAGCGTGGAACCGACCAAGCACAGTCACGCTTGTAATGGCAAAGATTACTGCACAGGTAGGCACCTGCGATGAAGACCTTGGCATCTGTTCTCGCCGGCGTTGTCGGCGTCTGTGTTCTCACGATGGGCGCTGCAAACGCCGCCCCTTACGATCCGTTCGGCTCGGACGGCGACGATTATCAGGAGCAGTCGTCGCCGGGCGGCTGGCCTGTCTACGATCCCTACGCCACGCAGCGCGGCTCCAGCGCGCGAGGCTACGGCCAGGGATACGGAGAGGCCGAGGCCGCTCAAGCGCAGGTGGCGCGTATTCCCCGCGAAATCGTGGAGTACAATAGCCGCTACGCGCCGGGCACGATTGTCGTCTCCACGGCCGAGCGTCGTCTCTACTACGTGCTGCCGGGCGGGCAGGCCGTTCGTTACGGTGTCGGCGTCGGGCGTCCGGGCTTCACTTGGAGTGGCGTGAACAAGATCACCGCCAAGCGTGAATGGCCGGGCTGGACGCCTCCGGCGGCGATGATCGCCCGTCGTCCCGATCTGCCGCGCTATATGGCCGGCGGCATCGAAAACCCTCTCGGCGCCCGCGCGATGTATATCGGCAGGTCGGAATACCGGATCCACGGCTCCAACGAGCCGGACACGATCGGGCAGGCGGTGTCTTCGGGCTGCATCCGCATGACCAATGAGGACGTCACCGACCTCTATTCCCGCGTGAAGGTGGGTGCCACCGTGATCGTCAACTGACGCGCGGGATCATCGAGACCTTCGAGAAGAGCCGCGCCGGTCATCCCGGCGCGGCTCTTCTCATATCGGTTCGGTGCCCGTGCATCATGACGCGCCGAGCGGTGACCGACGTCGTTTGGGAAATGTTTAAGGTGAGACGCGTCCGACGGCCGTACGCGGACCGTTCAGGAACGACACCGGCATGTCGCAGAAGCAGCGGGCTCCCAGCGGGCGCGGGCCCGGCAGAGGGCAGGAGAACGGCTGCAGGCCGCTGATGCCCGATTGCACCGCATCGCAATTGAGGCCCATAGCGCGGCGCGGCGGCGGGCCATCAAAGTCGCGATCGCGATAGGCGCGCGCGCGGGGCGGAGGCGCATCGTAGCCGTCGTCGTAATATTGTGCCTGGGCGGGCGCGAGGCTTCCGGCCGCGACGGCGATCAGGGCCGCGAGGCCGAGAGTACGAACGGGACGCATCGTGTCCAAAACCTCCGCTGGGCCGCCTCAAACGGAGCCGGCGAGGTGGGGAGCCTTGCGGTGTCCCGGCGGCGGAAAAGAGGCGGAGCGGGAGACGGCTTGACTGGATGAATGTTGCATTGTGCGCCCTGAAATGAGGACGGCCCACTCCGTTGGGAGCGGGCCGTCGGCCTTACGTGCCGTTCAAACCGAAGTTCGGAGGGTGCGTCAGGAGGTGGCCTTCTGCGCGTCGTTGGCCGTCTCGCGGGCCGTCTCGACGCCCTGCTCATAGGCTTGGCGGGCGTCGGCGGCACCCTGCTGCATGACGCTCTTGGCGTTCTCGGCGCTCTGCTGAAATGCGCTCTGTGCGAGGCCACCGAACTCCTTGGCCTGCGCCTGAATTGCCGCGAACTGCGCGCGCACGAACTCGGCCTGGTGCTGCATGGCCTCCTGGACATCGCGCGAGCGCACGAGCTTCTGCGCCAGGTCGAACGCAGCGTTGACGTTCTGCTCAGCGTACTCGAAGCCGCGCGAGGAGATGCTGGTGGCGTTGTTGCGGGCGAGGTCGGTCGAGCCCTGGACGGTGTCGGCGGTGCGGCGGGCCGCGCCGATGAACGAATCGAACGCCTTGCGGGCCTGCTCGACGCTCTTCTCAGCGAAGTCGCGCATCTCGGTCGGGACTTCGTAATTCGGGGTGTTCGTCACGTCTCTCTCCTGATGTTCGCATCGAGCGCTCGTTGTGCGGCGCACAATGTGCACTGCACAATAGCGCGGGGATAACCTTTTTTCCAGCCCCGGGGGGGCAATTGAGGTTACCAGTTGATAAACGTGTGGCGGCAGGCTTCAGTGTCCACGTCTGGCCGCAGTTAAGTTACACAGGGCTCAGGTGTTCATGCCCCGAACGACCGGCGACAGGGCGATGAAGGGGTTCATGACCAGGGTTCGGATGTCGGACCGCGTAATGCAGGCTTCCTATCCGGGCGACGACGCGGCCCTTCGTGACGCGTTGGCGCGCTGGAAAGACGACGCATCGATCGCGCCTCTCGTTCGCGAGGGCAGCGCTTTGCTCGTTCTCGATGGGGCGGCCGAGCGCATCCTCTACGCCGCCGGTGCGGCGCTCCCGCTGCGGGCGGGCGTCGCCGGTTCGGACGGCGCCGTCCTGCCGGCTCTTCGCCTGTCCGAGCAGATCCGCCGCGCCGGTGCCCTGGGCACGCGGCCGCGCATGGTCCGCTTGCGCTTCGATCCCCGCGGTGTGGCGCCGCCTGTGGTCGCCCTCGCCGCGCGGGTCGAGATGGACGAGGGGCATCCGGTCCTGCTCCTCGCACCGATCGGGCCGTTGCCGGCCTTGCGGCCGTTCGACAGCGGGCCGGCCAAGGCCAGTCCACCCTCGGCGGAGGCGGGCCCGGATGTCGCGAAGCCCGAGGCTCCGTCGCCATCTCCGGCGCCGGAAGTGGAAACGGAAACGGAAACGGCGGAACTGCCGCTCCGTGTGATTTGGCGCAGCGACGCCGATGGCGTGCTGACCCATGTGTCGCGCACCCATCCCGACCTCGCCGAAGCCCTGTCCGGCCGCTCCTGGGCGATGCTCGCCGCGGACGGTGTGATCGAGGGCGCGGCGCTGACGGAAGCGCTCGCGGGCCGACGCACCTTTCGTGCCCTGTCGCTTCTCGTGCGCGGACGTGCCTACGAGCACGCGGTTGAGATCTCAGGCGCTCCTGCGGGCCGTTCGACGGACCACTTCTCCGGGTTCGGCGGCTTCGCGATCCTCGGCGAGCGTCACGCGCGCGCGACGGAGAGTCCGGTCGAGGATGAGGAGGACGGACCTGAGAACCCGCAGGAGGAGGCCCCGGTCGATGAGAGCGAGGCGGAATCCGGCCTGTCGGTGAACGAGCATGCCGCCTTCCGCGAAGTCGCGCGCGTTCTCGGATTGCGGTTCGCGCCGGACGAAGACGGGGACGACGCGGCGCCGCTGCCTGTGCGTCCCGAATCCGCACCGAGCGGCTCGGTGATGCCCTTCCCGATCCCGCAGGGCCGCCTCCCGGAGGCCGAGGCGCGCGCGCGGCTCGCACTCACCGAGCTGCTCGAAAGCCTCCCCCTCGGTGTGTTCGTCTACCGCGGCAGCGAGATGCTGTTCGCCAGCCGCACCTTCCTCGATCTCACCGGCTACGCGGATCTGCCGGCCCTGCGTCAGGCGGGCCTCGCGCATCTCTTCCGCGGCCTTCCGCCCAGGGATCGGGAGATCATCGGGCCGGTGCCCTTCGCGCGGCCGGAGGGCGGCACGGTGGCGCTCCTCGTCGATCGGGCCGGTCTCGTCTGGGAGGGGGCGGCGGCCGAGATCTGCCTTGCGCGAGCCATGCCGTCTGCCGGCGACATCCAACTCCCCGCCGTTCCGGCCAATGCCGCGCGGCTGCGGGCGGAGAAGGTGCTGGACAGTCTGGAGGACGGCGTCGTCACGCTCGATGCCGAGGGCCGCGTCGTCGGCCTGAACCCGAGCGCTGCCGAACTCGTTCATGCCCATCCCAAGGAGATCGTGGGCGGGCGCTTCGCCGACCTGTTCGCGCCCGAGAGCCTGTCGGCGCTGGAGACGGCCGTCACCGCTTCCCGCCGCTCGGGGACGAGCGAGATCCACGGCGTGACCGTGCGCACCGGGGCGGCGGCATTGCGCCTGCGTATCGCCCGGCTGCTCGGGGAGGATGCGCCGGGTTATTGCGCCAGCCTGCGCGAGATCCGCGACGAGGACGCGGCGCCTCCAGTTCCGGTCGCGGACGCCGCGCGGCGGAGCGAGCCTGAGGCGGAAGGCGCTTGGAAGGCGAACGCGCTCGCGCGGGTCAGCCGCGAGATCCGCCCTTCGCTCAACGCGATCCTCGGCCTCACCGACATGATGCTATCCGACCGCTTCGATCGGGCGGATGCCGAGCGTCTCGAGGCCTATTTACGCGAAGTGCGCCTCTCCGGCGGCCGGATCGCCGGCCTGATCGACGACTTGCGCGATCTCGCGGAGATTCAGGCTGGCCGCGGCAAGCTCACCTTCGCCGACCTTGCGCTGAACGAGCTCGTCGCTTCGTGCATCGCCGCGCAGCAGCCTCAGGCTGCGCGCGATCGCATTGTCCTGCGCACCAGCCTCGCCCCCAACCTGCCGGCGATGAAAGCGGACGCGCGTTCGATCCGGCAGGCGGCCCTGACCGTGCTCGGAAACGCGATCCGCGTGACCGAGGCCGGTGGACAGGTGATCGTCTCGACCACGCTCGCCGAGCAGGGAGAGGTCGCCCTGCGTGTGCGCGACACGGGCACCGGCATGACCGAAGACGAGCTGCTGAGCGCACTCGAGCCGTTCCGGGCCGATGTCGGACCCGCGGCGGAGGGCGACGAGAAGGGGTTCGGGCTGACGCTGACGAAGGCCCTCGTGGAAGCCAATCGCGGGCGCTTCCGCATTACCAGCCGCAAGGACGAGGGCACCCTCGTCGAGATGCTGTTCCCGGCCGCCTGACCGCCCGACCGGGGCGGGAGCCGGCCGCGCGCGGCCAGAGCTCGCCGGCTCAATTCTTACGACGCGACAAACGTTTCCCGGTCTTGCTTCAGCGGACCGGCGGTCTCTGCGCGGCCTGCAATGAATTAACGTACAACTTGATTGCGCAAAATCGCGGAACTCGACTTTTTGGTGCTTGCCGGGTGTATTCAACTGCGCTTAAGAGTTCTGAGGAAGCCCCGGCTGCGCGGACCTTCGCGATACGATCGGGCACCGGCAGGGAAGAAACCAAATGAGCGAGAAGGTCATCGACGTTCAGGATGCCTGGCGCGACCGGGCTTTGATCGATGAGGCCCAGTACAGGGAAATGTACGAAGCTTCGGTTTCCGATCCGGAGACGTTCTGGGCCGAGCATGGCAAGCGCATCGACTGGTCGACGCCCTTCACCAAGGTCAAGAATACGAGCTTCGCGCCTGGCGATGTGTCGATCAAATGGTTCGAGGACGGCAAGACCAATGTCGCACTAAACTGCATCGACCGCCACCTCGAGACCCGCGGCGACCAGACCGCGATCATCTGGGAGGGCGACGACCCCAACGAGTCGAAGCACATCACCTACCGGCAGTTGCATGCCGAAGTCTGCCGGATGGCCAACGTCCTGCGCAATCGCGGCGTCGGCAAGGGTGACCGCGTCACGCTCTACCTGCCGATGATCCCCGAGGCGGCCTACGCGATGCTGGCCTGCGCGCGTCTGGGCGCCATCCATGCCATCGTCTTCGGCGGCTTCTCGCCCGACTCGCTGGCGAGCCGGATCAAGGGCTGCGGCTCGAAGCTCGTCATCACCGCCGACGAGGGCCTGCGCGGGGGACGCAAGGTGCCGCTCAAGGCCAACGTGGACGAGGCGATCAAGCGTCTCGACAAGGATCTTGTGGACCACGTCGTCGTGGTCAAGCGCACGGGCGGCAACGTGGCGATGGAGCCGGGCCGCGACGTCTATTACCACGAGGCCGCCGAGCAGGTGACCGACGAGTGCCCGGCGGAAGCCGTCGAGGCCGAGCACCCGCTCTTCATCCTCTACACCTCGGGCTCGACGGGCCAGCCGAAGGGCGTGGTGCACACCACCGGCGGCTACCTCGTCTACGCTTCGATGACCCACCAATACGTCTTCGATTACCACGATGGCGACGTCTACTGGTGCACGGCCGATGTCGGCTGGGTCACCGGGCACAGCTACATCGTCTACGGTCCGCTCGCGAACGGCGCGACCACGCTGATGTTCGAGGGCATCCCGACATATCCGTCGAATTCCCGCTTCTGGGAGGTGATCGACAAGCACAACGTCAACATCTTCTACACCGCGCCGACCGCGATCCGCTCGCTCATGGGCGGCGGCGAGGGCCCGGTGAAGAAGACCTCGCGCCAATCCCTGCGGGTGCTGGGCTCGGTCGGCGAGCCGATCAACCCGGAGGCCTGGGACTGGTACTACCGCGTCGTCGGCGATTCCCGCTGCCCGATCGTCGATACGTGGTGGCAGACCGAAACCGGCGGCATCCTCATCACCCCGCTGCCGGGCGCGACGCGGCTGAAGCCCGGCTCGGCCACACTCCCGTTCTTCGGCGTGCAGCCGGTCATGGTCGATGCCGAGGGCAAGGCGCTCGACGGGGCCTGCGAGGGCAACCTCTGCATCAAGGACAGCTGGCCGGGCCAGATGCGCACGGTCTACGGCGACCACGAGCGCTTCGAGCAGACCTACTTCTCGACCTACAAGGATCTCTACTTCACCGGCGACGGGGCCCGGCGCGACGCGGACGGCTATTACTGGATCACCGGCCGCGTGGACGACGTCATCAACGTTTCCGGTCACCGCATGGGTACGGCGGAGGTCGAATCCTCCCTCGTTGCCCATCCGAAGGTCTCGGAAGCCGCAGTCGTCGGCTATCCGCACAACGTGAAGGGCCAGGGCATCTACGCCTACGTCACCCTCAACGAGGGTGAGGAGGGCACGGAAGAACTGCGTAAGGAGCTGGTCATCTGGGTCCGCAAGGATATCGGCCCGATCGCCTCGCCCGATCTGCTTCAATTCGCGCCGGGGTTGCCCAAGACCCGCTCCGGCAAGATCATGCGCCGCATCCTGCGCAAGATTGCCGAGGACGATTTCGGCTCGCTCGGTGACACCTCGACCCTGGCCGAGCCGGCCGTGGTCGATGACCTGATCGAGAACCGCCAGAACCGCTCGGCCTGAGCGTATCACGACAGCGCCCGCCGCACGCGGCGAGCGCCGATCCGGGCACGACCCCGATGCCTGGAATTCACGGTGCCGGTTGCCCGCTTCGGGCGGGCCGGTGCCGGTTTAGGCCGGAGCGGATGCCAACGCCTCGGTTGTCACCATCACAGAATAAGCAGCCGATCACCCGGTTCCATGCCGCGGTGAAACAGGATCGCGCGGGAGGAGATTGATGAGTAGCATCCAGACGGTGAGGCCGTCCGCGACGTCGGGCGCCCGCACACTCCAAGGGGCGGGCGCCCTCGACATGCCCGAGCCCGATCCGCGGCTCGACCGGATCGCCGAAGACCCGATCTTCAAGACGCTGGTTCACGAGCGCACGCGCTTCGGCTGGATCCTCACCGGCCTGATGCTGTTCGTCTATTTCGGCTTCATCGGCCTCATCGCCTTCGACAAGGCGCTCCTCGCGACGAAGGTCGGCGGCACGGCTTCGCTCGGCTTCTACATGGGCATGTTCGTCATCGTCTTCGCCTTCATCCTCACGGGTATCTACGTCGCCCGCGCCAACACCCGCTACGACCGGCTCTCGGCCGAACTCATCCGGAGCCTTGCGAAATGATCCGTCCCGTTTCCCGAACCGTTTCGCTCCTGGGCGCGAGCCTCACGCTCGGCGCCGGTTCGGCGCTTGCCGCCGGCCCCGACATGGGCGCCGTGCAGCAGCAGGCCACGAACTGGCCCGCGATCTTCATGTTCCTGTTCTTCGTGCTGTTCACCCTCGGCATCACCTACCGGGCGGCGAAGGGCTCGAAGTCGGCGGCCGACTTCTACGCGGCCGGCGGCGGCATCTCCGCACGCACGAACTCACTCGCGATCGCCGGCGACTACATGTCGGCGGCGTCCTTCCTCGGCATCTCCGGACTCGTCTATTCCTCGGGCTTCGACGGCCTGATCTACTCGACGGGCTTTCTCGTCGGCTGGCCGATCGTGCTGTTCCTGATCGCCGAGCGACTGCGGAATCTCGGCAAGTTCACCTTCGCCGACGTGGCGAGTTTCCGCCTCGACCAGACCTCGATCCGCATCATCTCGGCGACCGGCACCCTCGTCGTGGTGGCGTTCTACCTGATCGCGCAGATGGTCGGCGCGGGTAAGCTGATCCAGCTCCTGTTCGGCCTGCCCTACCTCTACGCGGTGGTGATCGTCGGCGCGCTGATGATCATCTATGTCGCCTTCGGCGGCATGAAGGCGACGACCTGGGTGCAGGTCATCAAGGCCTGCCTGCTGCTCGGCGGGGCGACCTTCATGGCCGGCGCCGTGCTCTACAAGTACGGCTTCAGCCCGGAGAAGCTGTTCGCGGCGGCGGTGCAGACCCATCCGAAGGGCGATTCCATCATGGCGCCCGGCGGCCTCGTCACGAACCCGATTGACTCGATCTCGCTCGGCGTCGGCCTGATGTTCGGCACCGCGGGCCTGCCGCACATCCTGATGCGCTTCTTCACGGTGTCGGACGCGCAGGCGGCGCGGAAGTCGGTGTTCTACGCCACCGGCCTGATCGGCTACTTCTACATCCTCACCTTCATCATCGGCTTCGGCGGCATCGCCCTGCTGATGTCCGACCCGAGCTACTTCAAGCTCGGCGCCGACGGTGTGGCCTACGACAAGATCAAGGACATGGTCGGCGGCACCAACATGGTGGCGGTGAACCTCGCCAACGCGGTGGGCGGGCCGTACTTCCTCGGCTTCATCTCGGCGGTGGCCTTCGCGACCATCCTCGCGGTGGTGGCCGGCCTGACGCTGGCCGGCGCCTCGGCGATCAGCCACGACCTCTACGCCCAGGTCTTCGCCCGCGGTCGCACCACGGAGAAGGCGGAGGTGAACCTCTCCAAGCTCTCCGCCGTCGGCATCGGCATCGTGGCGATCTATCTCGGCTACGTGTTCGAGAATCAGAACGTCGCCTTCATGGTCGGCCTCGCCTTCTCGGTGGCGGCGAGCTGCAACTTCCCGGTCCTGACGATGTCGATCCTCTGGCGCGGCACCACGACCTGGGGCGCCCTCATCGGCGGTCTCGTCGGCCTCGTCGCGGCGGTGAGCATGGTGGTGCTGTCCGATGCGGTCTGGGTGAAGACCTTCGGGCATCCCGCGGCCCTGTTCCCCTACGCGAACCCGGCCCTGTTCTCAATGCCGCTCGCCTTCATCACGATCTGGGGCGTCTCGCTGATGGATCGCACCCGCCGGGCCAATCGGGAGCGCGCCGCCTTCGATGCGCAGTTCGTGCGCTCGGAGACCGGCATCGGAGCCTCGGGGGCACACGCCCACTGACACGTTGCCCACCGACGCCGGTCCGGAGCTTCTGAAGATCCGGACCGGCCGCGATATCGCTCTCCTGCGCTCCAAAACATCGTAGGGACGCGCTTTCTGTCGGTGAAATAAAAAAGGCCCCGCTTTCAAGCGGGGCCTTTTTTGGTTCGATGCGTTCGTGTCAGTGCCGGAAGTGGCGCACGCCGGTGAACACCATGGCGAGCCCCGCCTCGTCGGCGGCCCGGATCACCTCGTCGTCGCGCATCGAGCCGCCGGGCTGGATCACGGCCGTGGCACCGGCCTCGGCGGCGGCGAGCAGGCCGTCGGCGAAGGGGAAGAACGCGTCGGAGGCCACCGCCGATCCCTTGGCGAGGCTCTCCGACAGCCCGAGGCGCTGCGCGGCTTCGGCCGCCTTGCGCGCGGCGGTGATCGAGGAATCCACCCGCGACATCTGCCCGGCGCCGATGCCGACCGTGGCCCCACCCTTGGCGTAGACGATGGCGTTCGACTTCACGTGCTTGGCCACCCGATAGGCAAAGCGCATGTCGGCGAGTTCCGCCTCGCTCGGGGCGCGCTTGGTCACGACCGTCAGGTCCATGTCGTCCACGCTGAGCGCATCCCGGCCCTGGACCAGGAAGCCGCCCGCCACGGTGCGGATGACCTCGCCCTTCGCCCGCGGATCGGCGAGGCCGCCCGCCAGCAGAAGCCGCAGGTTCTTCTTGGCGCCGACGATGGCGAGCGCCTCGTCGGAGGCGTCGGGGGCGATGATGACCTCGGTGAAGATCTCGACGATTTTTCTTGCAGCCTCGGCGTCGAGAGGCCGGTTGAGGGCGACGATGCCGCCGAAGGCCGAGGTCGGATCGCAGGCAAGCGCCTGCTCATAGGCCGACAGCAGATCCGCGCCTTCCGCCACGCCGCAGGGGTTGGCGTGCTTGATGATCGCCACCGCCGCCGTGCGGGCCGGGTCGAACTCGGCGACGCATTCGTAGGCCGCGTCGGTGTCGTTGAGATTGTTGTAGGACAGCTCCTTGCCCTGGACCTGCCGGGCGGTGGCGATGCCGGGGCGCAGTGTGCCGGGCAGGCGGTAGAAGGCGGCCGACTGGTGCGGGTTCTCGCCGTAGCGCAGGTTCTGGGCGAGCGTACCGCCGAGCGCCTTGAAGGTCGGGGCCTTGTCGCGTCCCTCGACCGCGGCGAGCCAGTTGGCGATTGCCGCGTCGTAGGAGGCGGTGCGCGAGAACGCCTTCTGCGCGAGCCGGCGGCGGGTCGTGGCGGTGAGGTTGCCGTCATGCGCCGCGAGTTCGGCGAGGATGGCGCCGTAGTCCGAGACATCCACCACCACGGCGACGTCGGCATGGTTCTTGGCCGCGGCGCGGATCATCGCCGGGCCGCCGACATCGATGTTCTCGACGCAGTCGTCATAGGCCTTGCCGGCCTTCAGCGTCACTTCGAACGGGTAGAGGTTGACGACGAGCAGGTCGATCGCGCCGATGCCGTGGGCGGCCAAAGCCGCCTGATGCTCGGGGTTGTCGCGGACCGCGAGCAAGCCGCCATGGACGGCCGGATGCAGCGTCTTCACCCGGCCGTCCATCATCTCGGGGAAGCGGGTCAGCTCGGAGACTTCCCGGACGGCGAGCCCCGCTTCGGTCAGCGCACGGTGGGTGCCGCCCGTCGAGACCAGTTCGACGCCCCGCTGGCTCAGCGCCGCAGCGAAGTCCGTGAGCCCGGTCTTGTCCGAAACGGAAAGGAGGGCGCGGGTGACCCGGATCTGGTCGCGCGGCATGGGGATCGCCTGTGTCGTCGGTTAAGGAGTTTGCGCGCGCGGTAGCACGGAACCGGCCGGGGCGGCCAGTTGGGGCGGATGATGTCCGGCCACAGAGGCACCTGTTTCAACCGCGACACTCAAGAGCCGCACCGAAGCCGTCGTCGGGGGCTCCCGTGCATCCGGCGGAGGCCCGCCGCTCCGCCATGTGGGTCAGACCTGCTCGATCTGCCAGCGCACCAGCGCGTCCTCGTCCACCGTCAGGTGCAGGACGATCTGCGCGGTCCGCCGCGCACCGACGACGCCTGCGAAATAGACGCTCTCCTCGATCGCCGCCGTCGCACCCTCTACCGTGAAGCGCCATCGCTCCCCGGTCGACAAGCCCAGCATCACGCTACCGTCGTCCTGAGGCTGCGTCGCGACGGCGGTGTGGAGGTGGAAGCGCACCGCCACCGGCTGGGGCCGCGAGCGCGGGCGCTTGCTGTCGCGGCGGAACGCGTCCTCGCCCGCCAGGCGCACGGGGCTGTCGGACAGGCGCCAGCGGCGCTCGTGCAGGATGCCGAATTCGGTCACGTAGCCGTCGTGACGGGCGGCGAGGACCGCGGCCCCGTTCTCCGTGCGCCGCTCGACGGCCACCGGACCGGGGCCGCGCAGGACCACGGGGCCGCGGCGGTAAAGCAGCCAGCGGGCAGCGATCCGGCTGATCCACCAATCCTCCGGCTCGTCGAGGAAGCGGCAGGAGGAGGTGTCGGCGACCGTTGCCGTCGAGTGGGCGGCGGTGCTCCGCGCCGCCCGGCGTAGCTCGCCGCCGCTCGCGGGACTGCCGCAATTGACGACGATGCGCTGCGCCCCGCTCGTGAGTTCGAAGGAGAGGCAGCCGGCGGCGGCCTCGCGCGACTGATCCATCGGCGGTGGCGCGCCGACATCGCAGACGAGCACGACCCGCCCCAGTTCGAGCCGGGCGTAGCCGGAATGGGAGGCGTACATCAGCGGCTCGGTGCCGGCCCCATCATAGACCAGCAGCGTTGCGAGATGGTCGGCCGCCGTCACGCCCATGCCGTTGAAGTGGCTGAGCGAGGCATCGCCGTGGCGCAGGAGGCGCAGCGCCGGCAGCATCCGGTCGACGGCGCGCAGGAGCGCCTCCGGCGGATCGACACTGCGGCTGAGGAAGCTCTGGCGCAGAGGCAGAAGATCGAGCAGCAGTTCCATGGCAAAGCGCGGATCGCGGGAGCGGTGGCCGCCATCCGGCAGGATCTGCGCTTCGAGTTCACGCACCAGGATGCGGGTGGCCCGGCGCAGAATCGGCTCGATGCCCTCGCAGCACAGGCCGGCATAGGTCAGCGCCACCGCCGCCAGCAGCCGCGATTGCGGCGGTGACGAGCGCCGCAGCGAGCGCTCCAGTTCCCGTGCGCCCTTGCCGACGGCCTTGAGGAAGGCCTGATAGAAGGCGTGGTCGGCGCCCTCCAGCACCAGCGGCGACTGGCACAGGAACGAGATCAGCCGGCGTGAGGCGACCGGCACCGGGCTGGCGCGGGCCGCCTCGCCGCGCCCGCTCATGAAGTCCGAGACGAAGGCGCGGGCATTGGCCCGGGCCAGCGCCGTGTCGGCAGCCCGCAGGTGGCGCAGCCAGCCGAAGCCGTAGAGCGCATCCGCCCATTCGGGGGAGGGGGGATCGTAGTCGAAGGGCGAGCGGCCGCTGACCACCAGCGATCGGCCGGCGAACACGAACAGGCCGGAATAGATGTCGTCGGCGAGCGAGGCGTCGCTGGTACGCAGGTCGTGCGGCGCGATCACGAGGCCGGTCACCCGCGCGCGGGTGAGGATCTCGGGCCGCGCCGTGAGCTGTGCCGTCCGTTCGCGAACCGCGCGGACGATCTCGTGACCGAGCAGGCGGTAGAACTGCCAGCGTTCGGGGCCCCTGCCCAAGCCGTATCCTCCGAGCCTTCGAGACGGGCCGTACGGGTTGCCGCCCGGAGCCGCACGATGGGGCACCCGGCAGCCGGCTTCGGCCAAGCTTATGCCTGTCCTCTTAACCGTCCTTTAACGCTGTGTCGTCCTCGCGGGGGCCGGCATCCCCGCAATGCACCGGCCCGACGCGGCGGCGCTTCGCCGCTCAGGCGGGGCCGGTCTCGACGGGGCGGGCGGGATCGGCACCCCATTCCGACCACGAGCCGTCGTAGAGCGCCCGCGGCTGCTTGCCCAAGGTTTCGAGTGCCAGCGCGACGATGGCCGCGGTCACGCCCGAGCCGCAGGTGGTGACGACGGGGCGGTCGAGATCGACGCCGGCCTCCGCGATCGCGGCACGCAGCGAGGCCTCGTCTCGCAGGCGGCCGTTCGCCTGGAGGGCGGCGTAATGCAGGTTCTTGGCACCGGGCATGTGGCCGGGGCGCACGCCGGGGCGGGGCTCCGCCTCCTCGCCACGGAAGCGCGGGCCGGAGCGGGCATCGACCACCTGCGTCGTGCCGCCGGCCAGGGCACGGGCGATGTCACCCGCATCCGCCACGGCGCCGTTGTCGAGCCGGGCCGTAAAATGGCGCCGGTCGCGCGGGCGGCCCTCGCCGTCCTCGGTCGGGTAGCCCGCCGCGACCCATGCCGGCATGCCGCCTTCCAGAATCTTGACCTCGCGCATGCCGAAGGTCTGGAGCATCCAGCGAACCCGCGGCGCCGAGAACAGCCCCATCCCGTCGTAGACCACGACCTGCGCCCCGTCGCCGACTCCGAGCGCGCGCATCTTCGAGGAGAACACCTCGGGTCGCGGCAGCATGTGGGGGAGGGCGGAGTCGGTGTCGCTCATCGCATCCAGATCGAAGCGGATCGCACCGGGGATGTGGGCGGCCTGATACTCCGCCGCAGCATCGCGCCCCTGCGCCGGCAGGTACCACGAGGCATCGAGCACGACGACGTCCGGCGCGTTCAGGCGCTGATGCAGCCATTCCACCGTGACGAAGGGCGATGTGGTCATGAATGTCCTCGCTGCGCGGGTCTTCGCGGGGAAGACATCACATCCGGCATTGGCGGGAATTCGGCAAGGCCGCCGGAGCAAAAGCAGGCGCGACGGTGTGGCGTCCGTTACGCCCCCTGCCACCGGCGCGATCTTCGGGTAAGCGCGGGGCGTCAGCGAGAAAGTGGATGTCCGTGCGAGAAACCTATCATATCGAAGTGCTCGGGCCGGAGGAGCCGGACGCACCGGGCGGCGTGCAGCAGCGGGTCTCCGTGCGAACAGCGAGCCCGGAGGCCGCGGCAGAGCGGGCCAAGCGGCTGTTCGCCCGTGCACGGGTGCCGCAGCGCGCGCGCACGGCCGCGGAGGCCGTCCGCGTCATCGACGGCGCGGGCATCGAGATTTTCAGCATGAGTCAATTCGACGAGGCGTGAACGCGACGCTCCAACATTCATTGACTTCGCGGGTGCAACGTCGCATATCGCATGTGCAGCGTCAGCGACCGAACGGGGTCGCTTGAGGGGGCTGCGTGACGGTTCGCGCCTTTTCCAAGGTTGTGCCCCGGCCCCTCTCTTCAACGTGTATGCACCCCAGGCCGCCCCATCACGCGGGCAGCCTCCCGGACTGATGGACCCGCCTTTGATAGTCCCGCGCGCATTGATGCGCCGGATTGCGGGTTCCGCTGCCTCGAAAGTACCGACTTGACCCAATTTACCGATTTCGGCCTCGCTCAGCCCGTGCTCCGCGCGCTGGAAGAGGCCGGCTACGTCACACCGACGCCGATCCAGTCGCAGGCCGTCCCGCCCGCGATGGAAGGCCGCGACCTGTGCGGCATCGCTCAGACCGGCACCGGCAAGACCGCCGCCTTCGCCCTGCCGATCCTGCATCGCCTGTCGCTCGACAGCCGCCGTGCGCCGCGCCGCGGTTGCCGCGTGCTCGTTCTGTCGCCGACCCGCGAACTCGCCAGCCAGATCGCCGATAGCTTCTCGGACTATGGCCGGCACCTGCCCTACACCAACACCGTCGTGTTCGGCGGTGTGAACATCACGCGCCAGGAGCGGGCGATCGCGCCGGGCGTCGACATCCTCGTCGCCACGCCCGGCCGGCTCATCGACCTCGTCGATCGCCGCGCGCTGACGCTGGAGGGCGTCGAGATCCTCGTCCTCGACGAGGCCGACCAGATGCTCGACCTCGGCTTCATCCACGCGCTCAAGCGCATCGTGAAGATGCTGCCGGCCAAGCGCCAGAGCCTGTTCTTCTCGGCCACCATGCCGAAGAACATCGCCGGGCTCGCCGACCAGTATCTCAACAACCCGGTGCAGGTGGCGGTCACGCCCGTGGCGACCACCGCCGAGCGCGTCGATCAGCAGGTCATCTTCTGCCATACCGGCGCCAAGCAGGCCCTGCTCAACCACGTCCTGCGTGATCCGAAGATCGAGCGCGTGCTCGTCTTCACGCGCACCAAGCACGGTGCGGACCGCGTCGTGCGCGGCCTCGACAAGGCCGGCGTCGTCAGCGCGGCGATCCATGGCAACAAGAGCCAGCCGCAGCGCGAGCGGGCGCTCGCCGCCTTCCGCGACGGTTCGTGCCGCGTGCTGGTGGCGACCGACATCGCCGCCCGCGGCATCGATGTCGATGGCGTGACCCACGTCGTGAACTACGATCTGCCGAACGTGCCGGAATCCTACGTCCACCGCATCGGCCGCACGGCCCGCGCGGGTGCCGAAGGTCAGGCGATCTCGTTCTGCAACGACGAGGAGCGCGCTTACCTGCGCGACATCGAGCGCACCACGCGCCAGAAGGTGCCCGTTGGCGGGTTCCCCGAGGGCTTCGTGCCGCCGACGCGCCAGGAAGCGCAGGACAATGCCGCCGAGGAGGCGCGCCGTCCGCCGCGTCAGCCGCAGGGTCGCCCCGGCCAGCGCCAGGGTCGTCCAGGTGGCGGTCGCGGCCAGGGTGGCGAGGGACGCGGCGAGCCGCGCGCCCACGACGCGCGCGGTGGTCGTCCCAGCGGACAGCCGGGCCACCGGCAGGACCAGCGCGCCGCCGGCGCACCGCGTCCCGACGGTCAGCGGCAGGACCAGCGCCGTCCCGAGCGGGCCGGCGAGGCCCGTCCGCAGGGTGCGCGTCCGCAAGGCGCCCGTCCGAGCGACGGCCGTCGCGACGGTCGTCCCGCGCGCTCCGGCGGCGAGGGCGGCCGGGCGATCGGCTGGCTCGATCGCGCACCGCGCACCTGATCGCCGGACGGCCTGACGATCCCGCGTCGAACGCCCGCCCCATCGCCCGGCGAGACGGCACGCGACCGATCGTCGGTATCGTAGCGGATCTCTGACATCGATCTTTTCGGCGCGGGATGCGTTCATCCCGCGCCGTTCTCGTTCGGAGCACGGCCTGTCAGGAGATCAGGCGTGATGCGCTACGAACTCTATCGTGATTCGGGTGGGCAGTGGCGCTGGCGCCTACGTGTCCAGAACGGCAACGTCATCGCGGATTCCGGTGAGAGCTATGTTCGCCGCGAGGATTGCGAGCGCGGCATCGAACTGGTGAAGGGCAGCGCCGAGGCGTCCGTCGTCGACATGACGACGAAGATCGCCTGACCCGATTTCACGGCTTCCTCGGGCGCTCTTTTGACGAAACCGTTTCGCGCCCTCGTGCGTTCTCGCTCGCGCGGGGCGCCGGGTTCGGCGTGTCCGTTCACGATTGCCGAAGAGGGAATGCCCACTTGATCAGAAAACTCCTCCTTGCCGCGCTGATGGTCCTGGGCCTTGCCGCGCTGGCACCGCAGGGTGCGTCGGCCGCCCCGGTCGGTCCGTCGGCCGCGCTCGTGACCGAAGCCACGCCCGCGACCATCGAGAAGGCGCAATATTACCGCCGTGGCTGGGGTCCGCGCCGCTATTACGGCCGCCGCTTCTACGGCCCGCGCCCGTTCTATCGGCGCCCGTATTACCGCCGTCCGTACTACGGCCCGCGCCGTTTCTACGGCCCGCGTCGCTTCTACTACTGAGCCGAACTGATTTCTCCGGAGTCCCCGCGGACTTCTGAAAACGGTCGTTTCCGAATTGAGCCCGGAGTGTCGCCGCTCCGGGCTTTTTCGTGTCCGTCTCCTGGGCGGCCCGATCACGTCCCGCGCTTTTCCAAAAGCCACGAGCCGATATAGGATGGTGGTCGAGCGAGTATGGCCCGCGTGAGACGGACCACTCCGGAGGACGTCCCATGATCGATCTCGTGACGCGGCAGCGGCGCGCGATTGCGCCGCCTCGTACCCTGTCCTGGCAGGACATCCCCCTCGAGCTGTTCGTTTGCGCCGCGGCGATCTTTCTCGCGGCCGGGCTGGAGCTTCTCGGCCTGATGCCCTGACGCCGTTCCGCCTCTGGCGCGGGACCGGCGCCCGTGCTTGGCTGTCGGACAACGCGCGATCGAATCGGCGCGAAGGGGGGATCGATGACGCAGGCGATCGATGTGAGCGACGAGCATCCCGTCGGCGACCTGACGGTGCGCACGATCGCCATGCCGGCCGATACCAATGCCAACGGCGACATCTTCGGCGGCTGGGTGCTCTCGCAGATGGATCAGGCCGGCGGCATCGCCGGGGTCGAGCGGGCGCAGGGGCGGGTCGTGACGGTGGCCGTCGATGCGATGACCTTCATCCGGCCCGTGCGGGTCGGCGACGTGCTGTGCGTCTACACGCGGGTCGGGCGGGTCGGGCGCACCTCGATGAAGATCCACTTGGAGGCCTGGGCGCGGCGCTTCCAGACCCGGTTTCGCGAGAAGGTCACCGAGGCGACCTTCACCTTCGTCGCCATCGACGAGATGGGCCGTCCGCGCCCGATCCCGATCGAGGGTGAGGCGGCGTCCGCTTGAGCGAGGCTGCCGGATCAGGCAGCCCGCGCGGCGACTGAGCGACGCCCGATTCGCCATTCCGAGGGATCGAGCGGATCGTGCATGAAGCGCGTCGCATTGGCGATTGCGGGCGCGACGGTCTAGAACCGGACGCAGTATCGTCATCCTCAAGCTGCCGAGTCCGTATGCCCGCCACGCCCCGCGCCGCGATCATCCCGGTCACCCCGTTTCAGCAGAATTGCACGTTGATCTGGGACGACGCCACCAAGGTCGGCGCCGTGGTCGATCCCGGCGGAGACCTGGACCGGATCGAGGCGGCGATTCGCGCGCAGGGCGTCACGGTCGAGAAGATCCTGCTCACGCACGGTCATATCGACCATGCCGGCGGCGCCGCCGAGCTGAAGGAACGTCTCGGCGTTCCCGTCGAGGGCCCGCACGAAGCCGACAAATTCCTGCTCGATTCCCTGCCCGAGACGGGCGCGAATTATGGTCTCGACGGCGCCCGCGCGATCACGCCGGATCGCTGGCTCAACGAGGGCGACACCGTCACCGTCGGCGGCCTGGCCTTCGACATCTGGCACGCCCCCGGCCACTCCCCCGGCAGCGTCGTCTTCATGAGCCGCGATGCCCGCTTCGCCCTGGTCGGCGACGTGGTGTTCCAGGGGTCGGTCGGCCGGACCGACCTGCCCGGCGGCAGCCACGAGCAACTGATCCGGATGATTCGGAAGAAGGTGCTGCCGCTGGGCGACGACGTCGCCTTCATCCCCGGCCACGGGCCGACCGGAACGCTCGGACAGGAGCGGATGACGAACCCGTTCCTGCAGGGGTGATCGGCGACGGGGGGCAGCCGAGGGACATTCGGGCCGGACGCGATCGACCGGCCCGCGAGGCCTAACGGAGGATTAACGGAACCACGTCACAAAGCGCGGTGCCGCAGCGCTTTCCAGACGCGAAAAGCGATGCAAAATCAGGGATGAACGCCTATATGGAATGGGTACCGAGATAGCAGGCATGCCCGGCCCGTCCGGGCCCGAATCAAGGCTCCCGAGCCGCCTGCCCGAGGAATTTCATGGCTGACTCCCCGAACACTGAACACGCCGACAGCTACGGCGCCGAATCGATCCGCGTGCTCAAGGGCCTGGACGCCGTCCGCAAGCGGCCCGGCATGTATATTGGCGATACCGACGACGGCTCCGGCCTGCACCACATGATCTACGAGGTGGTGGACAACGCCATCGACGAGGCGCTCGCGGGCCACGCGGATCTCGTGACGGTGACGCTCAACGCCGACGGCTCGGTGACGGTCTCCGACAACGGGCGCGGCATCCCCACCGACATCCACCGGGAAGAAGGGGTTTCGGCGGCCGAGGTCATCATGACCCAGCTCCATGCCGGCGGAAAGTTCGACCAGAACTCCTACAAGGTCTCCGGCGGCCTGCACGGCGTCGGTGTCTCCGTCGTCAACGCGCTCTCCACCAGCCTGAAGCTGCGGATCTGGCGCGCTGGCAAGGAACACCGCATGGAGTTCCGCCACGGTGACGCGGTGGCACCGCTGGAAGTCGTCGGTCCTGCGGGTGATCGGCGCGGCACGGAGGTGACCTTCCTGCCGTCGACCGAAACCTTCACCATGGTGGAGTTCGACTACCCGACGCTGGAGAAGCGTCTGCGCGAGCTGGCCTTCCTCAATTCGGGCGTGCGCATCGTCGTGACCGACGCGCGCCATGCCGAGCACAAGCGCGAGGAGCTCTGCTACGAGGGCGGCGTCGAGGCGTTCGTGCGCTATCTCGATCGGTCCCGGAAGCCGGTCGACGGCATGACGAAGCCCGTGACCGTGCTGGGCGAGCGCGATGGCATCCGCGTCGAGGTGGCGTTGTGGTGGAACGACTCGTTCAACGAGACCGTCCTGCCGTTCACCAACAACATCCCGCAGCGCGACGGCGGCACCCACATGGCGGGCTTCCGCGCCGCCCTGACGCGCCAGCTCACCGGCTATGCCGAATCCTCGGGTATCGCCAAGCGCGAGAAGGTCTCGCTCACCGGCGACGATTGCCGCGAGGGGCTGACCGCGGTCATCTCCGTGCAGGTGCCGGACCCGAAATTCTCGTCGCAGACCAAGGACAAGCTCGTCTCCTCCGAGGTCCGCCCGGCGGTCGAGAACATCCTCAACGAGGGCCTCTCGACTTGGCTCGAGGAGAACCCGGCCCAGGCGAAATCGGTGATGGGCAAGGTCGTGCTCGCGGCCGCCGCCCGCGAGGCGGCGCGCAAGGCGCGCGAGACCATCACCCGCAAGGGTGCGCTCGACATCGCCTCGCTGCCCGGCAAGCTCGCCGATTGCCAGGAGCGCGATCCGAGCAAGTGCGAGTTGCTGCTGGTGGAGGGCGATTCCGCCGGCGGATCGGCCAAGCAGGGCCGTGACCGTACCTTCCAGGCGGTGCTTCCGCTGCGCGGAAAGATCCTCAACGTCGAGCGCGTGCGCGCCGACCGGATGCTGTCCTCGGCCGAGATCGGCACGCTGATCACCGCGCTCGGCGCCGGCATCGGCCGGTCGAGCACCGACCGCGAAGGTTTCAACCCGGACAAGCTGCGCTATCACCGCATCATCATCATGACCGATGCGGACGTGGATGGCTCGCATATCCGGACATTGCTGCTGACGTTCTTCTTCCGGCAGATGCCGGAGCTGATCGACCGCGGGCACCTCTACATCGCCCAGCCGCCGCTCTACAAAGCGGAGCGCGGCCGGCGCGTCCTCTACCTCAAGGACGAGCGGGCGCTGGAGGATTACCTGATCGATCAGGGCGTCGAGGGCGCCGTGCTCCGGCTGGCCTCCGGCACCGAATTCGGGGGTGCCCAGCTCAAGACCCTGGTCGAGGAAGCGCGCGCCTTCCGTGGCATCCTGCACGGGCTCCACACCCGCTACGACCGCTCGGTGGTCGAGCAATCGGTTCTGGCCGGCGCCTTCGCCAGGGATGTGGCCGAGAATCCCGGCGAGGCGGAGGTACTGGCCGACCGCACCGCCAAGCGCCTCGACCGGATCGCCGACGAGATCGAGAAGGGTTGGACCGGGGCAGCTTCGGAGGGCGGCTACGTCTTCAGCCGGACGCTTCGCAGCGTGACGCAGGTTGCCAATCTCGACGCGACGCTGCTCGCCTCGCAGGAAGCCCGCCGTCTTGCCGAGCGGGCGGAGACCCTGCGCGAGATCTACGAGGAGCCGGTGACGCTTGCCCGCAAGGGGGACGAGACCGAACTCTACGGTCCTGTGGGCCTGTTCGAGGCGGTGATGGCGTTCGGCCGGAAGGGTCTCCAGCTTCAGCGCTACAAGGGCCTCGGCGAGATGACCGCCCAGCAGCTTTGGGAAACGACGCTCGATCGCGACGTGCGCTCCCTGCTGCAGGTGAAGGTCAAGGATACGACCGACGCCGACGACCTGTTCGTCAAGCTGATGGGTGACGTGGTGGAGCCGCGCCGCGAGTTCATCCAAGAGAACGCGCTGAGCGTCGCGAACCTCGACGTGTGACGTGCGACCCGGATGGCCGGCGACGGCCTCTCGGGTCGATGCGGGTGCCCAGGGCGGCGCGGGTCAGGCCCGTGCCGCCGACAATCCGTTCGGCAGACCTTCGAAGGAATCGACGAGGAAGGCCCGCGCGCGGCTGACGCGGCTCTTGACCGTGCCGACCTGGCAACCGAGCTGCTCGGCCGCTTCCTCGTAGGTGAAGCCCTCGGCACCGACCAGCAGAAGCGCCTGCCGCTGCGGCAGCGGCAGGGTGCCGATCAAGTTCATCACCATCCGCAGTCCCGCCGCGTGCTCCTGATCGGGGTGAGCGGTGAGCGTGCCGGCGTGGATGCCGTCGGCATCCTCGACTTCGCGGCGCCCCTTGCGGATCTCGGTATAGAACTGGTTGCGCAGGATGGTGAACAGCCAGGCCGTGAAGTTCGTGCCCGGCGTGAATCGCTCCCGGTTGGCCCAGGCCTTCACCATCGTCTCCTGAACGAGATCGTCGGCACGGGTCGGGTTGGCTGTGAGCGAGATCGCGAAGGTGCGCAGCATCGGTAGCGCCTTCACCAGATCGTCGCGGAAGATGGTTTCGACCTGTCCGCCATGGGCGGCGAGAGCCGTCTCGAACTGTCGCAACAGGGCAGCGAGCGGGCTCGGCAACGGGGCTTGCTCCGCCAGATCAAAGTAGTCCCGCAAGGCGAGAGCCAAGTGGCGCGGAACGGCTTTTGCCGCTTCGACCCGTATTACACCGGGATCATCCGGCAATTCACTGCGAATAAGTTCGTCGGGCATCCGAAAGGGCACCTCGGGATAGGGCAGGGCGTTTGAAGTAGTCACCATTCGGTAGCAAGTGAAAAATGAACTGATGCTAAACGGCGACGGAAAATTCCCCAATCCGTTCAAGCAGGCCGAGCAGACCGCCGGCACAACCCTCAGATATGTTTCGGAGTTTTTCTGAAGGATTGCCGGATCGGGGCATGATGCCGGCCGAATGATTGTGGCGCTCGGCGATCTATTTTCAGCTTAGCCGTTTGAACTGCGTCGGACTGGTTCGCTCCGCGCGGATGTGCACCGAAGCGGGGAGCCGACCGCGCCGTCCCGTCGCAAGCCGGCGATCGGCGCGGCTCCCCTTGGCGGCCACCGTCTGCGGCATAGCTTTGCACGCAACGGCCTGCGGCGGAGCCGGCGGTTCGAGGAGCCCGAGTATGTTGGAAGAGTTCAAGAAATTTGCGTTGCGCGGCAATGTGGTCGATCTCGCCGTCGGCGTGATCATCGGCGCGGCGTTCGGCGCCATCGTCAATTCGCTGGTTCAGGACGTCATCATGCCGATCATCGGCGCAGTGACCGGCGGGCTCGATTTCTCGAACTACTACATCCCGCTGTCCTCCAAGGTGCAGGCGGGCCTGCCTTACGCCGAGGCGAAGAAGGTCGGAGCGGTGATCGGCTACGGTCAGTTCCTGACGCTCGCCGTCAACTTCACCATCATCGCCTTCGTGCTGTTCATGGTGATCCGCGCCATGAACGCCCTGAAATCCCGGGAGGAGGCCAAGCCGAAGCCCGAGGCCGAGGTGCCGGCCGAGGTGAAGCTGCTGAGTGAAATCCGTGATCTGCTGGCGGCGCGACGGGTATGAACCGGTCTATTTCTTCGGATCACTGGCGTCGGGCGTGACGCCGAAGGCATCGAGAATCCGGTCGAGGGCCTGTTCGACGGCCTCGGTGCCTTCCTCGTGCGTCTTCAGCCGTGTTTCGAGCCGGCGGAGCTGCGGCTCGAATTCCTGCGGCACGGTGGGTTCGTCGCCGAGAAAGCGCGGCTCCGGCGCCGGCTCGGTGTAGACGCTCCGGAGTTCATGACCGAGATGGTCACGGACCGACTCCGGTAGCGGCGGGTTTTCGGGAAGGGTTTCGGGAAGGGTTTCGGGCGTCGTATCGGGGCCGGTCATCGTCAGTCCTGCTCGGGCGCAAACACCATCTTGGACGGATAAACGGGCAAACACCTGGAGCGTTGCGTCCGACGTCTTCGCATGCCCGCGACAGCATCACGGCGTCTGATCGGACATTGATCTTCGAGGAGAGGGCTGTCGCGCCCGAGCGACGTGCGTCGAGGGACGGCTCAGGTCCGCCGAAACCGTGATGTGCACTGTGGAACCAAGGGCCGGAACATGAAAACGGCCCCGGCAGAGTCTGCCGGGGCCGGACGAAGCCGCTCTTTGTGGAGCGGCTCGTGAACCGCGTGCTTAGTCGAGCACTTCGATGATGCGGTGACGGCCATCCACGAGCACCGGACGGTCGTTGACCACGGTGTAGCGGGTGCCGCGGGTCACGTTGTAGTCGTTCGGGACCTCGTAGTAGGTCACGCCCGACGACGGCAGGGTGGAGCCGACGACGACGCGTCCGTCATAATCGTAGGAGCGGACGTTGCGCTCGCGGACATAGGAGCGGAAGCGCGGGCGATCCTCGACGCCGAGGATGCCGCCGATCGTGCCCGTGGCCGCGCCGACCGCGCCACCGACGATGCCGCCGATCGGACCAGCCGCATCGGAGCCTTCCTGGGCGCCACGTTCGGCACCGCGCAGGGTACCCTGAGCCTGGGCTGCCATCGGCAGCGCGAGGGCGATGGCCGAAGCGGCGAGAAGGGTCTTGATCTTCATGCGAGGATCTCCGTCGTTGTGAGGTCCGCTGCGAGCCGACGCAGCGAAGCATGGCCCAGTAACGCCGCAGCCTGGAATTCGGATGCATGGAAAATCGAGAAAGGCCGAGATTGCCCCTCGATGCCCGGAAAGGAGGCGGATCTCGCGAAAGCTGCCGCCGGCGCGATTGAATTTTTCGATCTCAGCCCGGCGCGCGGTCGGAAAGGAACCGGTTCATCCGCTCCAGCGCCCGGGCGATGTTCTCGGCAGAGTTGGCGTAGGACAGCCGAAGGTAGCCCTCGCCGTGCACGCCGAAATCAGGGCCGCCGATCACCGCGACGCCGGCTTCGTCCAATAACGCGGTCGCCAGGGCCTTGGCCTTCCACCCCGTGCGAGCGATGTTCGGGAAAGCGTAGAAGGCGCCCTTGGGCGTGATGCACGAGACGTTCGGCAAGCCGTTCAGCCCGTCCACGACGAGGCTTCGACGCTGATCGAACGCGGCGACCATTGCTCCGACACAGTCCTGGGGTCCGTCGAGGGCGGTGATGCCGGCCCATTGCGTGGCGGCGTTCACGCAGGAGAAGGAGTTCACGGCGAGCTTGCGGGCGGCGTCGTAGAGCGGCTTCGGCCAGACCGACCACCCGAGCCGCCACCCCGTCATCGCGTAGGTCTTCGAGGCGCCGTCGAGCGCGATCAGCCGGTCGCGGATCTCGGGATAGGCGAGGAGCGAGACATGCGCCTCCCCGTCATAGGTCATGGAGCCGTAGATCTCGTCGGACAGCACCGCGATGCCCGGATGGGCGGCGAGACCTCGCACGAGGGCGTCGATCTCGGCCTTCGGCGTGACGCCGCCGGTCGGGTTGGCCGGCGAGTTGACGATCAGGAGGCGTGTGCGCTCCGTGATCAGCGAGAGCGTCTCCTCCGCCGAGAAGGCGAAGCCGTTGGCCTCGCGGATCGGCACCGGCACCGGGGTTGCCCCGGTGAACGCGATCATCGAGCGGTAGATCGGGAAGCCTGGATCGGGATACAGGATCTCGGCACCGGGCTCGCCGAACATCAGGATCGCCATGAACATGGTGACCTTGCCGCCCGGCACGATCATCACCGCATCGGGCGAGACCTCGACCCCGTGGCGGCGATGGAGGTCCCGCGCCACCGCCTCACGGAGCGGTGGGATGCCGATGGCCGGCGTGTAGCCGTGATGGCCGTCGCGCAGAGCCTTGATGCCGGCCTCGACGATATGGGCCGGCGTGGCGAAGTCGGGCTGGCCGATGCCGAGATTGACGATGTCGCGGCCCTGCGCCGCGAGCGCGCTCGCGCGGGCGAGAACGGCGAAGGCGTTCTCCTCGCCGATCCGATCGAAGGAGGGCACGACACGCAGCATGGCCTCGACCTTCCGTCAGACGCCGGTAGGTGCCGGGATTCGGCAGCGCCTCACGAAACGCCCGTTTGCCGAAAGTGCCTCATGTGGCACGGCCGAGCGGCGGGCGTTTCGTGAGAGATGCTCAGCCGTTGGTGCGCGCGGCGAGGCGGCTCGCGGCGAAGGAGATCGCGCCGCCGACGACGAACAGGATCGCGAAGGTCTTGACCGCTGCGTAGAACAGGGCCGGCTCGATCCCGGTATCCGTGAAGAGAACGGCGCAGACGGCTGCGATCGGAAGGAGCAGCACGACGGAAAGCGGCACCAGCGGGTTCATTCTACGTCACTCGCGTTCGTTGAGGGACCGCAGCGCGGCCCGAAGAATAATGCGAAGCGGTCTTAGCATCGCCGTTCCGCCGGAGGAAACTCCCGCAGCTTCAGAATCTCCGATCGATCCGCCAGGGTTTCGGTCGGGCAAGCGTTTCGATCAGGTGAGCGTTTCGATCAGGCGGGGATGCGCACCGTCGCCCGCAATCCGCCGAGCGGGCTGTCGTGCAGGCTGACATCGCCGCCATGCGCCCGAGCGATATCGCGGGCGATGGCGAGACCGAGCCCGGAGCCGCCGGCATCCTGGCGTGCATCGTCGAGACGCACGAACGGCTTGAACACGTCCTCGCGGCTCTCCGGCGGGATGCCGGGCCCGTCGTCGTCGATCGCGACGAGGAAGGCGCGATGCTCGCGTTTGCCCGAGATCGCCACGGTGTCGGCATAGCGGGCGGCGTTGGCGGCGAGGTTGAACAGGCAGCGGCGCATCGCATCGGGCCGCACCGTGACGAGCGGGCTGCCCTCGATCTCCACCGCCTCGACATGGGCGCCGAGCCGCTCGACGTCGCTGCGCAGATCCTCCAGCACGGTTCGCATGTCGGTCTCGGCGGCGGTCTCGGCGGAATCACCCCGCGCGAAGGCGAGATAGCCCTCGAGCATCCGGCTCATCTCGTCCACGTCGCGCTGGAGATCCTCCACCTCCGGCGTCTGCTCGACCAGGGCGAGCGAGAGCTTGAAGCGGGTGATGATGGTGCGCAGGTCGTGGCTCACCCCGTTGAGCATCGCCGTGCGCTGCTCCATGGCGCGCTCGATGCGGCGCTTCATCTCGATGAAGGCGTGCCCGGCCTGCCGGACCTCGCGGGCGCCGCGAGGCTTGAACTCGATCTCGCGGCCCTTGCCGAACCCCTCGGCCACCGCCGAGAGCCGCAGGATCGGCTTGATCTGGTTGCGCAGGAACAGGATCGCCACGCCGAGCAGCACCAGCGAGGATCCCGTCATCCAGAGCAGGAAGATGTGCGAGTTCGAGGCGTAGGCCTGATTGCGCCGGGCGGTGACCCGCATCACGCCCTCAGGGATCGCCACGCGGATCTCGATGAGGTTCGAGCGCCCCACCGTGTCGATCCAGAACGGGCGGCGGATCTGACGGCGGATCTCTTCCGACAAGACCTCGTCGAGAATCGAGAAGAACGGGCGCGGCCCCGGATTCGGCAGCTTGGCGCCTTTCAGGATGTCGATGTCGAGGTTCAGCCGCTCCCCGGCGATGCGCGAGAGCGTCTCCGCGTTCCGGTCCTGCGGATAGGACTCGTAGATGTCCATCAGCGCAGCGACGTCGGCGGTCACGGCCGCCGAGAGCCGGCGGGTCACGAGCTGCCAGTGCCGCTCCATGAAGGTGTAGGCGATCACCGATTGCAGCAGCACCATCGGCGCGATGATGATGATCAGCGAGCGGGCGTAGAGGCCCTTCGGCAAGGCGTCGCCGATGGCGCGGCTGAGGCGCCGCCAGATTTTCCGAACGCGACCGAACGCCCCGGCGAGGGTGCCGGTTCGAGACGGTGCGGTCGCGGAGGGGCGGACGGGGGCCGCCATGAAGGCCTCAATCGATGGCGAGGCGGTAGCCGACGCCGCGAACGGTGTGCAGGAAGCTCGGATTGGCCGGGTCCGGCTCGATCTTACGGCGCAGACGGTTGATCTGCACGTCGATGGTGCGCTCGGCTGCCAATCCGCCGTTGCCCGCGAGTGTCTCGCGTTCGACATTGCCGCCGCGCGCCTGGGACAGCATGGTCAGGATTTCGCGCTCGCGCTCGGTGATCTTCACCGGCTCGTTCTCGCGCCGCAGCTCACCCCGGTCGGCGCGGAAGCTGAAGGGGCCGAAGCTGACAGCCCCTTCGCCCGAGAAACGGGCATCCGGCAGGGCAGCGTGGCGGCGGATGATGTTGTTGAGCCGCAGGATCAGCTCGCGCGGCTCGAAGGGCTTGGGCAGATAGTCGTCGGCGCCGATCTCCAGGCCCGTGACCCGGTCGTTGGGGTTGGAGCGGGCCGTCAGCATCAGGATCGGCACCCGTGAGGTCTCGCGCACCGAGCGGGCATAATCGAAACCGCTCTCGCCGGGCATCATCACGTCGAGCACGAGCGCGTCGAACACGAAGCACTGGCCACGGCTGCGCGCCTCGGCCGCGTTCGCCGCGGCGGTGACCCGGAAACCCTGCTCCGAGAGGAAGCGGGACAGGAGTTCGCGCACCCGCCGGTCGTCATCGACCAGTAGGATGTGGGGCGCGTGGTCGGGAAGCTCGGGGCGCGCCTTGAGGGCGCTTTCGGCCGACATCAGGCGCGCCCCGTCGTGCGGCGCGCCATCAGCCGACGGATCGCGGCGCGCTCGGCCGGCTCGATCATCGCGAGCAGGAAATCCTGGGCGGAGGCCGCTCGGGCCTCGCGTCCGCTCTCGGCCTCGTCGTCCACGGAGGGCGCGTCGAGCGCCCGCACGATCCGGCGGACCTGAACCCGCGTCAGGTCGGCCGTCAGCGCCCGGCCGGACGGGGTGCAGAACAGGAGCCGCTGGCGCCGGTCGCTCGTGCCGGTCTGCTGCTCGACATAGCCCTGATCGATCAAATCCTTGAGTACCCGGTTGAGGCTCTGTTTGGTGATGCGCAGGATATCGAGGAGTTCGGCGATGGTGAGGCCGGGATAGCGATCGACGAAGTGCAGCACCCGGTGATGCGCCCGGCCGAAGCCGTACTGCGCCAGGATCCGGTCGGGATCACCGACGAAATCGCGATAGGCGAAGAACAGAAGCTCGATCAAATCGTCGCTGTCGCTCCCCGTCTCGTGGCAAGCTGGGCGAGGAGTTTCACAGGAAGCTTGTAGCGCCGTGTCGGCGTCTGGCGTCATCGCACGGCTCACGTCGTGAAAACCTCGTAGGACGTCGGTCGATCGCAAGGCTTCGGGCAGCCCTGGAAGCCTCGGGAAGATAAGTCAGTGTTGTTGACATATCTCAGCCCCGTTGCTACCCGTCAAGCCTGCCGGTATCCGCTCGGTGCGCCGTCCCTCGGACGGTCCACGCGCCCGCGCACCGGCTCCTGCCCCACCCCGCGACCCCGCGCATTGCCGAGGCCGCGCAGAGGAACTTCGAGAAATGTCCGTGATTCCCTTCGATGAGCGCGAAGGCACGATCTGGTTCGACGGCGTCATGGTGCCTTGGCGCGAGGCGAAAATCCACGTGCTCAGCCACGGCCTCCACTACGGTTCGTCGGTGTTCGAGGGTGAGCGGGCCTATGGCGGCCGAATCTTCAAGAGCCGCGAGCATTCCGAGCGTCTGCGCCGTTCGGCCCAGCTCCTCGATTTCGAGGTTCCGTACTCGGTCGATCAGATCGAGGCAGCCAAGGCTCAGGTGCTGGCGACCAGCGGCCTCCAAGACGCCTACCTGCGCCCCGTGGCGTGGCGCGGCTCGGAGATGATGGGCGTCGCGGCGCAGAAGAACACCATCCATCTCGCCATCGCGGCTTGGGAATGGCCGAGCTACTTCGATCCGGCGACCAAGATGAAGGGCATCCGCCTCGACATCGCCGATTACCGCCGGCCCGATCCACGCACGGCGCCCTCCACCTCGAAGGCGGCGGGCCTCTACATGATCTGCACGATCTCCAAGCATCGGGCCGAGAACAAGGGTTATGCCGACGCGCTGATGCTCGACTGGGAGGACAACGTCGCCGAATGCACCGGCGCCAACGTCTTCTTCATCGCCGACGGCGTGCTCCATACGCCTCAGGCCGACCGCTTCCTCGACGGCATCACCCGCCAGACCGTGATCGAGCTCGCCAAGCGCCGCGGAGTCGAAGTGATCGAGCGGCGCATCCGCCCCGAGGAGATGACCGGCTTCTCCGAGTGCTTCATTACCGGTTCGGCCGCCGAGGTGACGCCGGTCTCCGAGATCGGCCCCTATCGCTTCACGCCGGCGGCGCTGACCAAGACGCTGATGGACGACTATCTCGCCGAGGTGCAGCCGCGGGCGGCCGCCGCCTGAGGATCGCATGATCGACGGTTCCGGGCCCGTCAAACGGTGCCCGGAACTTAGCGGAGCGCCCTGCGTTTTTTGGAACAATCCATGAACGAAGGGTGTCCCGATGACCGGCAAGACGACCAACAAAACCACCAAGGACCAAGCTGCGGCCGAGAACCCGAAGGTCGATCCGACCGACGAGTCGAACCGGATCAAGGATCCCGACGAGTGGACGACCGGCGCGGAGCCGATGACGGGCGCGCAAGCATCCTACCTCAAGACCCTGTCCGAGCAGGCCAAGGCACCGGAAGCCTTCGAGGCCGACCTCGACAAGGCGGAGGCCTCCAAGCGCATCGACGCCTTGCGCAAGGACACCGGCAAAGCCTGACGTGGGAAAGCCTGACTGGGGCGAGAGCCCCATCTCGTCCCGGAAGGCATTGGCCGACTTTCGGGACGATGCTCGAACGTTTCGCGGGTTGATGCGGCCCCGGGTCCGCAGGGCGATGGGGCGGGGACACACGTTGAGCGATCCATCGCCCGTCGCTCCGTCAGCGGACGAATCGGCTGTCGAATGAGACAGGTCGGCGGGGAATGTCCCCGCTTTCTTCGATCCCCTTAAGCTCGCTGCAAGTTCAGGCTGGCAGGATCATGCCATTGCCGAATGTCCGGGACGATGCGCCGTGTCTTTGCTTCCTCCATCCGCGCCCGTCCCGGAGCCCACTTCGGGTTTGTACCGGTCTCTCATCCGCTTCGCGCGTCATGAATCCGGGGCGACTGCCATTGAGTATGGATTGGTCAGCACCTTCATCGGGATGGCCGTCATCGGCGCCTTCCGTGCGTATGGAACCGTCCTGGCCGACTTTCTGGCGGCGGTCGTCGAACGCATCAAGTTCGAGTAGTGACGCGAAATACAGTCGATCACTTCGGGATGGTGGATTCGGGCTTTCGCGTGATTCCGCACCGTGTTGGCACGAGGGGGCGTCTCCTGGGGCAGAGCGCGGGCTGAGCGAGTCGGGCCCCGGCTTCGATCAGGCGGAGGCCGTATCCGTTGCCAACGGCCGCGTGAACCGTCGTGGATGAAGCGAGGGCGAGCAGATCCCTGCCGCGCGCCCTCAGATGGCGAGCTTCTGCTGAGCCTGGCGAAACCAGCCGTCCTACGATTTCCTATTTCGGCCCGACCGGCTTGCGCTTGGCGGAAGCCGGCTCCCTCCCGGCGGCCGGGGAGGGGGCCGGAGCAGCTCCGGCTTCGGGCTTCGTATCCTCCGGCTTCGGCTGGCTCCAGAACGCGTCGAACGCGTCCTTCATCGCCTTGACGTTCTGCTCCTGAACCTCGGCTCCGGTCTGGAGCATCTGCTGGATCACTTCCATCGAGGCTTTGGTCGCATCCGGTGCCGGTGCCGCCTCTGCCTTACGGACGGCCGGTCGCGGCTCGGGCTTGCGCGCCGCGGGCGGGGAAGGGGAGGCCATCTGTCCCGCCGCGGCGGTGAGGCCGTTGAGCCAGTCCGTCCAGAGCGTGCCGACCGGGTAGGCGGAGGGCGGGGGCTCGGCGGCCGGCGCCCCGGCAGGCGGATTGAGGAGCAGGTGGACGATGCCGGCCACGATCATACCAGCCATGACCGGCAGCATCTGCCTGAGGGCCTGACTCCCGACGCCGCTCGCCGCCGATGCGTGCTGGATCACCGCCTGAGCGATCATGGGTGAGCCGAACAGCCCCGAAAACAGATCCGCACCGGCCTGTGGCGGCGCTTTTCCCGGCTGGCCGAGCCCGAACATGCGCCCGAACCCCATCGGATCGGCCGCAGCGTTGCGTTGCATGCCCATCGACAGGGCCGGCAGCAGCGCCTCCATGGCGCGGCGGGTCTGCTCCGGCGAGAGACCGAACTGCTGCCCGAAGGCCCGCACGCTCGCGTCGCCCTGGCTCTGCAGGATGTCGAACATCGTGTACATGGCCGGGCGCCTCAGCGAGCAGCAACGATCCGGGTGCCGAACGCCTCTGGGCCTCGCCATGACAACGCGTCCATGATGCGAGCCCATCCTCATTCCGGACGCGCCGGTGGTGACCACCGACACTCACGTCCGAAGGCTCGCCGGAACGGCCTCAGCCGAGAGTGTGTCGCAACCGGGCGAGGCTGGCCAGCGATAACCCCGATTCCGCGGCGATTTCCCTTGGAATAGCGGACGATCAGCCTGCATCGGCTTCCACCGTCGCTTTTCGGGCTACAACGACATCCCGCTCGAGGGGGCGGCCTGCACCGCCTCGTTGGCGGAGGGTGGCTCGGGTGCGGGTCCTGCCGCCACGCTCATGCCGCGTTCCAGCCGGCCCACGGTGCGGAAGGCGAGGGCGAGGCCAGCTACCCCGAAGGCGATCGAGCCGAGGCCGGTGCCGGCGATCACCCCCTCCGGCCCGTACCATGCCGCCCCCACGAGCGCGGGCGGAACGGTGCCCACCGTTGCCCGGCCCCAGTTCAGCAGGGTCGAGAGGAAGGGGAAGCCCAGATTGTTGAACGAGGCGTTGGCGAGGAACAGGAGCCCGTTGAAGAACCAGACCGGACCGCTCACCAGACAGAAGAAGGCGAACAGATCGGCCGCCACGCCCTGAAGTTCGAAGGCACCGGCCAGCGGCGCCCGCGCCAGGGTGAGGAGCAGCCAGACGACGACGACGTAGAGCGCGGTCACCCCCGTGCCGACCCGCAGGACGCCCCGCATCCGGTCGAAGCGCCCGGCACCCCAGTTCTGGCCGAGGATCGGGCCGATCGAGCCCGACATCGCGAACAGCCCGCAGAACGCGACCGGGGCGAGGCGCTCGATCACCACGTTCCCGGCGATCGCCGGAGGCCCGAAGCCGGACAGCGCGTGCGCCACGAAGGCGCTGGCGATCGAGGGGGCGAGGTTGGTGAGCACCGCCGGCCCGGCGATCCGGGTCACCAGCGGCAGATCGCCGATAACGGCCGTGAGGCGGGGCGCTTCGAGCAGCCGATAGCGGCGGACGCCGACCCAGCCGACGGCGACGAAGGTGACGCGGGCCACGCAGACCGCGAGCGCCGCTCCGTCCACGCCGAGTCCGAGGCCGAAGATCAGCAGCGGATCGACGAAGACGGTGATGACGGCGCCGCCGAGCGTCACGAACATCGCCTCCCGCGCCGCGCCGACCGCGCGCAGGAGGCCGGTGAACAGCATGCCCGGCCCGAGCAGCAGGTTCGACGGCAGGCTGATCCAGAGATAGCGCCGGGCGACGTCGAGGGTGTGCCCTTCCGCGCCGATGGCGGAGAGCAGCGGGTCGAGCCCGGCGAGCAGGAGGGCAGCCAGCAAAGCCGAGGCGATCACGCAATGGACGGTGACCGAAGTCGCGATCCGCCGGGCGTCGGCCGGATCGTTCGCTCCGATCGCCCGCGATACCAGGGCGCCGGCTGCGATCATCAGGCCGATATTGAAGGCGATGGCGAAGAACTGGACGATCGAGGCGAAGCCGACGGCGGCGGTGAGGGCTGGATCGCCGAGCTTCGAAACGTAGAACAGCGACAGCAGATCGACGGCGAAGATCGCCATCAGGCCGACGGAGCCGGTCGCGCTCATTACCACGACGTGACGCAGGATCGAGCCCGAGACGAAGCGCGCCGCGCGCCTGTCTCGCTCCGGCATGGCGCCTGTGCCCGCCTCAGGCATTCGGCTCGGTATCCTCGGCTTCGAGCGCGCGGGCGGCAGATTCGTGCGGTTGCTGCTCGATCAGGCCGCGGGTTTCGGCACTCAGCGCTCGCGAGGGGCTTTTGGGGGCGGTGAGCGGCTCGGGCCGCAGTTCCGGCGTGCCGCGCAGCCAGCCGGAGCCGTCCGGCATCGCGCCCGCCTGCTGGAGCACGAGGCGGGCGACGTCGCGCTTGCGCACATCCTCGACGCGCCGCGCGGCGGCCTCGGCGGGCAATCCCAGGCTCTCCAGGGTGGCGCGGCCGAAGCCGAGGGCGGATTCGACGGTTTCGCGAAGCTGGAAATCGACGTCGCGGTTCATGAGTTCGATGGCGTGCGTGCGGTCATAGGCCCGCACGTAGGTGCGCACGTTCGGGAACTCCTCGTGGACGATGTCGACGATCTTCAAAGCGGCCGGCGCGTCGTCGATGCAGACGCAGATCAAGTCCGCCTTGGCGAGGCCGGAGGCGCGCAGCACGTCGAGCCGGGTGCCGTCGCCGTAATAGATCCGGAAGCCGAAGCTCGTGGCGTTGCGGATCTGCTCGACGTCCTTGTCGATGACGGTGATGTTGATGCCCTCCGCCAGCAGCACCTGCGCCAGGATCTGACCGAAGCGGCCGAATCCCACCACCAGCACGCGGGTGTCGCCGGATTCCTGCGCCTCGCCGACGTCGGAGGGCGGTTCGGCTTCCTTCGGGCGGCGGGCGATGAGAGCGTCGAGGCCCTTGGCGGCGATGGGTCCGACCAGCATGGTGAGGGCGGCGAGCGCGACGCAGAAGCGGGTCACGTCCGAGGCGAGGATGCGCAGGTCGCCCGCCGCCGGCAGGATCACGAACGCGAACTCACCGGCCGGCGCCAGCACTGCCGCCCCGCGCAGGGCGTCGAGCCAGGGCGAGCCGAACAGGCGGAACAGCCCGGCGACCAGGGCGATCTTCACCGCGATCGCGGCCATGGTCGCGGCGAGCAGCGCCAGCCAGTGGTTGGTGAGCAGGCCGCCGTCGATCGACATGCCGACGCTCATGAAGAACAGACCGAGCAGCATGCCGCGGAACGGCTCGATGTCGGCCTCGAGCTGATGGCGGAAGTTCGACTCGGCGAGCATCACGCCCGCGAGGAAGGCGCCCATCGCCATGGAGAGGCCGGCCTTCTCCATCACCAGCGCCGTACCGAGCACCACGAGGAGCGCGGCCGCCGTCATCACCTCGCGTCCGCCCGCCGCCGCGAGCAGGCGGAAGAATGGGTTCAGGCCGTAGCGCCCGACGAGCACCACGCCCGCGACCGCAACCGCCGCGCGGCCGGTGGAGCGCAGGCCCTCGTCGACCCAGCCGTCCTTCGGCGTGGCGCCGGCCGATGCCAGCAGCGGCAGCAGCGCCAGGATCGCCACCACCGAGATGTCCTGGAACAGAAGCACCGCGAAGGAGCGCCCGCCATAGGGTGAGCCGAGATCGCCGCGCTCCTCCAACAGTTGGAGTGCGACCGCGGTGGCCGAGAGCGCGATGGCGATGCCGACGACGCTCGCCGCGGCCGGCGTCAGGCCGTAGGCGAGAGCGGCACCTGCGATGACGAGCGAACACAGCGCCAATTGCGCGGCGCCGAGCCCGAAGATGTCGCGCCGCATCGAGACGAGCCGGGAGATTTCGAGTTCGAGCCCGACGATGAACAGCAGCAGCACCACGCCGATCTCGGCGACGCTGGCCGCCGTCTCGGGCTCGGCGATCAGGGAGAAGCCGGCCGGGCCGATCACGACGCCGGCCACGAGGTAGCCCAGCACCGCGCTCTGGCCGAGCAGGCGCACCAGCGGAACGCCGATCACCGCCGCCGACAGGAAGGTCAGCACCGGCGGCAGGAAGCTGGCGTGGTCCGTGGCGCTCGCCATGAAAGCCCGTTGCCTCGATGGTTCCGGATGGGGGAAGGGCTCCCCTTAGGACATCGTCCCGAAAGGTGGCCACCGGCTTTCGGAAAAAGACGATGTCAAAACAAGAGGCGAGGGTGATTCGCGTGTCGTTCGTCACATGCCCGGCGCCTTCCCTTGCGGTGGCGTCGAGTCGGCACTGTTACCACAGGCAGCGGGATGCAGGCCCCCTGGGCGGATGGCGGGTGTCACGGATCGCGTCATGTATGCTAAGCAAATGACGACGGACAGGCGCAGGCCTGTCGCGGCTTTCGGGCTGGCCGCTGTTGACAGACCCGGCCACCCCTCTCCACATCCGTCGGATCATGAGCGCTGACACCATCAACCTCACCGCCGACCCGAACCGGGTCCCGCATCCGGCCGTGACGGGCGACAAGCCGCCACTGGAGATCCTCCTGTGTGCCCCCCGTGGCTTCTGCGCCGGCGTGGTGCGCGCCATCGACGTGGTGGAGCGTGCGCTGGCGATCTACGGAGCGCCGGTCTACGTCCGCCACGAGATCGTCCACAACAAATACGTGGTCGAGACCCTGAAGCGGAAGGGCGCCGTGTTCGTGCGCGAACTGGACGAGGTGCCCGATAGCGGCGCCCCCGTCATCTTCTCCGCCCACGGCGTCGCCAAGACCGTGCCGCAGAACGCCGACGCGCGCGGCCTCACCACCATCGATGCGACCTGCCCGCTGGTGACCAAGGTCCACCGCGAGGCCGAGATCCATCACAAGCGCGGGCGCCACGTCCTGCTCGTGGGCCATTCCGGTCACCCGGAAGTCGTCGGCACCATGGGCCAGCTGCCCAAGGGGTCGATCACCCTGGTCGAGGACATCGACCAGATCGATGCTCTGAACCCGCCGGCCGACCAGGCTTTGGCCTGGGTGACGCAGACGACCCTGTCGATCGACGACACCAAGCATATCGTCGAGGCGCTGAAGGCCAAGTTCACCGGCATCCACGGCCCGCACAAGGACGACATCTGCTACGCCACCACCAACCGCCAGGAAGCGGTCAAGGAAGTCGCGCCGCGGGTCGATGCGCTGATCGTGGTGGGCTCCTCGAATTCCTCGAACTCGCAGCGCCTGCGCGAGGTCGCCGAGCGGGCCGGCTGTCCCATCACCCGTCTCGTGCTGCGTGCCGAGGAGATCGACTGGGACGCCTTCAAGGACATCCGCCGCCTCGGCCTCACCGCCGGCGCGTCTGCGCCGGAAGTTCTGGTCGAAGAGATCATCGACGCCTTCGCCGCACGCTTCGACGTGACGGTGGATCAGGTGTCGGTCACCGTCGAGGACATGTCCTTCCCGCTGCCGCGCGAGTTGCGCAGCGAAGCCGCCGAGTAGGGCGGACGACGCGCCGGCCCCTGAGCCAGGCCGGCCGAACGACCTCCAGGGGCGCCCACGGCGCCCCTTTCTCTTGCGCGAAACCGGCAGCGGCACCGTGGCGGTCTACACCGACGTATCCGACGAGGCGCTGCGCGCCTTCCTCAGAGAATACGAACTCGGCGATTTGCTCTCCTACAAGGGGATCGCGGAAGGCGTCGAGAACTCAAACTTCTTCCTGCATACGAGCACGGGCAACTACATCCTCACCCTCTACGAGAAGCGGGTGAACGAGGCGGATCTGCCCTTTTTCATCAACCTGATGGGCCATCTGGCACGGGCCGGGCTCGCTTGTCCGCAGCCGGTCCGCAACCGCGCCGGCACCGCCCTCGGGCATCTCTGCGGCCGGCCTGCGGCGATCGTCACCTTCCTCGAAGGCGTGTCGTTGAGCCGCCCGAACGCCGAGCATTGCCGGGCGCTCGGCGCTGCGCTGGCCGGGCTCCACGCCGCCGGCCGCGATTTTCCGATGGTGCGCGCCAACAATCTGTCGGTGGGGGCGTGGCGCCCACTCTTCGTACAGGCGCAAGCGCAGGCCGATACGGTGGCGCCCGGCCTCGCGGCCCGAACCCGCGCCGACCTCGATTGGCTCGAGGCCTCCTGGCCTCAGGGCCTGCCGAGCGGCGTCATCCACGCCGATCTGTTCACTGACAACGTGTTCTTCATCGGCGATACCCTCTCGGGTCTGATCGACTTCTACTTCGCCTGCACCGACGCCTTCGCCTACGATTTGGCGATCGGCCTCAATGCGTGGTGCTTCGAGGCCGACGGCACCTTCCACCGCGACAAGGCGGGTGCGATGATTGCGGGCTACGATGCGGTGCGGACGCTCGAACCGGCCGAGATCGCGGCGCTGCCGATCTTGGCGCGGGGCGCGGCCATGCGGTTCATGCTGACCCGCCTCGTGGACTGGCTCAACGTGCCGCCCGGCGCCCTGGTGCAGCCCAAAGACCCGCTGGAATACGACCGCCGTCTCGCCTTCCACCGCACCGCGACCGATGCGCGGGACTACGGCTGGCAGCAGTAAGAGTGCCTCACAAAACTCCCGGTCTCCGACCGTTCTCGCTCTGGCAATGACAGCGCGGCGGGAGTCGTGTGAGCGACACCAAGGCCGGTCGAGCCCTCCCCGGTGCCGGGGAGGGCTCATGTCCGGTGGCTCAGAGCACCTTCAGCAACGCTTCGGCGCCCGAGACCTCGGCCTTGGACGGGGTGTCCTCGACGTTGAGGATCCGCACCACGCCGTCATCCACGAGCATCGCGTAGCGCTGGGAGCGCGGGCCGAGGCCGAAGCCGGAGCCGTCCATCTCCAGGCCGATCGCCTTGGCGAATTCGGCATTGCCGTCGGCCAGGAACTCGATGCCCTCGGCGCCGCTCTGCTGCTGCCACGCGTTGAGCACGAAGATGTCGTTGACCGAGGTCACGGCGATCGCATCGATGCCGCGGGCCAGGATCTCCTCGCGTTTGGCGACGAAGCCCGGCAGGTGGTTGCGGTGGCAGGCCGGGGTGAAGGCGCCCGGCACGCCGACCAGTACGACGCGGCGCCCCTTGAACACGTCGTCGGTCGTCTTGGCCTGCGGACCGTCCGGCCCGTTCACCCGGAAGGTGGCCTGGGGCAGCTGATCGCCAACCTGAATCGTCATCCGTGCTCTCCTCGCAAAAGCCACGAACCGTTAGACGCGCTTCGCGCGACTGTCGAGGCACGGCCTCGCCGCGTGCGCGTTTACCTTATGGATCAATGACGGCCGCCGCAGTAGCATAGGCCCCATGCTGACGCCCGATCCCTCGCTCAAAGACTCGGCCTATCTCGACGGCCAGTTCCTCGTGGCCATGCCAGGGATCGGCGACGAGCGCTTCGCGCGCTCGGTGATCTATCTCTGCGCGCACTCGGCGGACGGGGCGATGGGCATCATCGTCAACAAGCCGGTCGCGGATCTGAGCATGCCGGATCTCCTGATCCAGCTCGACATCGCCAGCGAGGCGGATGCGATCCGCCTGCGCGAGCGGGTCGGTCACATGCCGGTGCTGATGGGCGGCCCGGTCGATGCCAAGCGCGGCTTCGTGCTCCACACCGCCGATTTCCACATCGATCAATCGACGCTGCAGATCGACGAGGGCGTCTGCCTCACGGCGACGGTGGAGATCCTGCGCGCCATCGCCGATGGGCGCGGACCCTCGAACGCCGTTCTGGCGCTCGGCTATGCCGGCTGGCAGGCGGGCCAGTTGGAGAACGAGATTCTGGCCAATGGCTGGCTCAACTGCCCGGCCGATCCCGAGCTGATCTTCGATCCGGGGCTCGGCACCAAGTACGATCAGGTGCTCAAGGCGATCGGCATCGATCCCGCCATGCTCTCGGCAGAGGCGGGGCGGGCCTGACGCGAGGTCCGCCCGTCGCCGATCATTGCGAGGCGTTTTTACACGCGGCCGTGCACGAGGTCGTGGATGAAGCCGAGCTTCGTCACCACGGCCGGACCGAGCACGAACGGATAGAGGTCGCCCTCACCCATAGCCCGGCTGACGCTGTTCATCGCGAAGACGAAGGGCAGCCACGCGTCGATGATCTGCTCGATCGTATCGGCGCGGTAGGGGTCGAAATCCACCCGCCCGGCGAGCTCACCCCCGAGATCGGATTTCGGGTTGACCTGCATCCCGAATGCGCTCGCCATCTCCAGCGTGTCGACGATGTGGAGGTAATGCGCCCAGGTCTCGGCGAAGTCCTCCCACGGGTGGGTCGTGGCGTAGGCCGAGACGAACGTGTCCTGCCAGTTCGTGGGCGGGCCCTGGTCGTAGTGGCGCTTCAGCGCTTCGCCGTAATCCTGCGAATCGTCGCCGAACACTGCCCGGCACGGCTCCAGCTTGCCGGCATCGCGCACGAGGATGTCCCAGTAATGGTGCCCGACCTCGTGGCGGAAATGGCCGAGCAGGGTCCGGTAGGGCTCCCCCATCGAGGCGCGGCGCTTCTCGCGCTCGGCCGGGTCGGCCTCCACCAGGGCGATGGTGATGACGCCGTTCTCGTGGCCGGTCATCACCTTGGGGCCGTTCGCATCCGGCGGGTCGGCCAGGAAGTTGAAGATCAGGCCGTGCTCGGGATCCTCGGCGCGGGTCTTCAGCGGCAGGTTCCAGCGCAACAGGGTGTAGAACAGCCGGTGCTTGGCATGCTCCATCTCACGCCAGCGCTCCAGATTCACCGGGTCGTTCACATCCGGCACGGTGCCGTTATGGCGGCAGGCGAGGCAGAAAGCGTCGGTCGTGCCCGGCGGCACCATCCAGTTGCAGGTGTCGTGGGCGGCGTTGGTGCAGAGGAAGCTCGAGCGCTCCGGCGCCGCCAGCGGCGTCCAGGCGTTGTCCCCTGCAGGCTCGAGGGCCGAGATGCGGCCGAGCTGGGGCAGGTAGGCGAGGCGGTGACCGCAGCGCTCGCACGAGCGGTTCTCGAAATAGAGGATGTTGTCGCAGGACTGGCAGCGAAAGAGTTTCATCGGCTCACGGGACGTTGACGCCCTGTCCCGAATCCGGCGCTGGCCGGATCAGGAAACGGGACGCGCCGGGCACAAGGCTCGGAGGCGGCGGGGAGTGGCGGCCAACCAAGCCGCGAACACGCTCACCGTTCCGTGAGCGATGATGTTTTTGTTCCCCCCGGCCGCCCTGTTCGCGAAGGCCGGTCAGCCCGCGGCCAAGGCCTCCGCGATCGCGGCAAGTGCGGCATCCGCTCCGGCGCCGTCCGGACCGCCGGCCTGGGCCATGTCGCGCCGTCCGCCGCCGCCCTTGCCGCCGAGGTGGCCGGCACCGGCGCGCACCAGCCCGACCGCATCGTAGCGCTCGGTCAGATCCTCGGTGACGCCGACGACCAGCCCGGCCTTGCCGTCCGCGGACACGCCGACCAGGGCGACGATGCCGGAGCCGAGGCGGCTCTTGCCCTCGTCGGCGAGACCCTTCAGGTCGCGCATCTCGACGCCCTCGACCACCCGGGCCATCAACTTCACGCCGTTGATCTCGCGGGCCTCGTCGCCGCCGCCCGAAGCTCCGCCCATGGCGATCTTCTTGCGCGCATCCGTCAGTTCCTTCTCGAGCCGGCGACGCTCCTCGATGAGCGTGGAGAGGCGCTCCGGCACGTCCGAGACCGGCGCTTTGAGCAGGCCGGCGAGCTGGCTCAGCGTGCGGCTCTCGGCGGCGCGGTGGCGGCGGGCGGCGGTCCCGGTCATCGCCTCGATCCGGCGCACGCCGGCGCCGACCGCGCTCTCGCCGAGCACGGTGATCTGGCCGATCTCGCCGAGCTGCGAGACATGGGTGCCGCCGCACAGCTCGATCGAGAAGTTCGGCAGGCGGCCTTCGACTTCGCGGCCCTCGTCGTCCACGGGCCGGCCCATGGAGACGACGCGCACCTCATCGCCGTACTTCTCGCCGAACAGGGCGCGGGCGCCCGATTCGATCGCCTCGTCCACCGCCATCAGCTTGGTGACCACCGGCGCGTTCTGAAGCAGGACCGCGTTGGCGATCTCCTCGACGCGGCTCAACTCCGCCTCGTCGATGGGTTTGGGGTGGCTGATATCGAAGCGCAGGCGCTCGGGCGCGACGAGCGAGCCCTTCTGCGCGACGTGATCGCCGAGCACCTGACGCAGGGCTTCGTGGAGGAGGTGGGTCGCCGAGTGGTTGGCGCGGATCGCGGCGCGGCGCGCGTGATCGACCTTCAGTTCCACCGCCGCCCCGACGGCGAGCGTGCCTTCCTCGACCGTGACGTGATGCACGAACAGGTCGCCGAGCTTCTTTTCCGTCCCGGTGACACGCGCCCGAAGGCCGGGGCCGGAAATCGTGCCGGAATCGCCGACCTGACCACCGGATTCTCCGTAGAACGGGGTCTGGTTGACGACGACGATGCCGTTCTCGCCCGCCTTCAGGGTTTCGACTTCGCTGCCGTCGCGCAGCAGGGCGCCGATGACGGCCTCGGCCGCTTCCGTGTCATATCCCAGGAATTCGGTGGCGCCGGTGCGCTCCTTGATCCCGAACCAGACCGTCTCGGTCGCGGCCTCGCCCGAGCCCTGCCAGGCGGCCCGCGCCGCCTGCTTCTGGCGCTGCATCGCCGCGTCGAAGGCCTGCGTATCGACGCCGATGCCGCGCGCCTTCAGAGCGTCCTGCGTCAGGTCGAGCGGGAAGCCGTAGGTGTCGTAGAGCGTGAAAGCCGTCTCGCCGGACAGGTTCTGGCCGGCCGCGAGATCGCGGGTCTCGGTGTCGAGGATGGCGAGGCCGCGCTCCAGGGTCTTGCGGAAGCGGCCTTCCTCCAGCCGGAGGGTCTCGGAGATCAGCGCCTCGCTGCGGGCGAGTTCGGGAAAGGCCTGCCCCATCTCGCGCACCAGGGTCGGCACGAGGCGGTACATGACGGGATCGCGGGCGCCGAGCAGTTCGAGATGGCGCATGGCGCGACGCATGATTCGGCGCAGGACGTAGCCGCGGCCCTCGTTCGAGGGCAGCACGCCGTCGGCGATCAGGAACGAGGTCGAGCGCAGATGGTCGGCGATGACGCGGTAGGAGGCGCGCGTCGACGGCTCCGGCGCCCGCGACACGGCGTGGGCCACCGCATCGATCAGCGCGCGGAACAGATCGGTGTCGTAGTTCGAGTGGACGCCCTGGAGGATCGCGGCCATCCGCTCCAGGCCCATGCCGGTATCGATCGAGGGCCGGGGCAGGGGGTTGCGCACCCCTGGCTCGACCTGCTCGTACTGCATGAACACGAGGTTCCAGAATTCGAGGAAGCGGTCGCCATCCTCGTCCGGAGAACCGGGCGGTCCGCCCGCCAGCGTCGGGCCCTGGTCGATGAAGATTTCCGAGCACGGGCCGCAGGGGCCGGTATCGCCCATCTGCCAGAAGTTGTCGGAGGTGCCGATGCGGATGATCTTTTCGTCCGGGAAGCCGGCGATCTTCCGCCACAGGCCCGCGGCCTCCTCGTCGTCCGCGTAGACGGTGACAAGGAGCTTTTCCGGCGAGAGGCCGAACTCCTTGGTGATCAGCGTCCAGGCCAGCTCGATCGCGTCGGCCTTGAAGTAGTCGCCGAACGAAAAGTTGCCGAGCATCTCGAAGAAGGTGTGATGCCGGGCGGTGTAGCCGACATTGTCGAGGTCGTTGTGCTTGCCCCCGGCGCGGACGCATTTCTGCGAGGAGGTCGCCTTGACGTAGGGACGCTTCTCGACCCCCGTGAAGACGTTCTTGAACTGCACCATGCCGGCGTTCGTGAACATCAGCGTCGGATCGTTCTTCGGCACGAGCGAAGACGAGGGCACCACCGTGTGCCCGGCATCCCGGAAGTAGTCCAGGAAGGTCGATCGGATCTCGTTGACGCCGCTCATCGGATAGGCTCGAACATCATGTCGCGTCGGGGAGCCGGCTGAGGACAGCACGGCGGTCAGTCTCGCGCCCTCATACGGGCCCAAGCTTTGCGAGTCACGTCGGCTCATGACGCGGCCCAGCGCTACCCCTCAGTTCGGCGAGGTAGCTGCGCAGAAGCGTGACCCGCCGCGGGCGGAAGCTCGTGCCCGCCATCTGCACCGCTTCGATGCGATCCAGCCGGAACATGCGGAACGCCTCGCGCAGGCAACACCACGCCAGCAATGTCATTTTACTGTCGAGATAAACGATGGAGAGCGGCAGGATCTTCCGCTCGGTGACCGTGCCGTCCTTGTCGGCGTAGCGCAGCGCCAGGGCCTCCTCCTGCCAGCACCCGGCCCGGATCGTCTCCATGTCGGGGATCTTGGAGAAGCGGGCCTCGAAGCGGCGCACCTGCGAGACCGCGTGGAGCAGGTACGTCTCGGATCGGTCGGGCAGGGTGGCGGCCACCTTCGCGAGCGCCGATGCGGCGGCCTGGGCGAGGGCCGGGTCCCCCATCTGGCGGACCTCGGCGAGGCCGAGCACCAGCGCCTCGATCTCCGTCCGATCGAAGGTCTGCGGCGGCAGGGCGACGTCCTCGATCAGACGGTAGCCGTAGCCGCGCTCGCCCTCGATCCGGGCGCCGGCGGCGCGCAGGCTGTCGATATCGCGATAGAGGGAGCGCAGCGAGACACCGGTTTCCTCGGCGAGCCTCGCGGCGGTGACCGGCGCGGGCAGGATGCGCATCGCCTGAAGCAGCCGGAACAGTCGATCGGTTCGCGCCATCGCCCAACTGACGGAAACTGACAGGTGCCCTGGGCTACACCCTCGCTTGCCGACCCGCCAGCCAGAGGCCCCCGATGATCACGCTGTTCCACGCCCCCCGGAGCCGCTCGACCCGCATCGTCGCGCTCCTCAAGGAACTCGACGCGCACGACGCGGTGCGGATCGAATGCGTCTCGATTCCGCGCATGGACGGTTCGGGCGTGCGCGACGCACGCAACCCCCACCCGGAAGGCAAGGTGCCGCTCCTCGATCACGACGGCGTCCTGGTGCGGGAGTCGAGCGCGATCATCCAGTACCTGACCGAGCTGTTCCCCAAGACCGGTCTGGGCATTCCCACCGGTCATCCGCAGCGCGGCGCCTATCTCGGCTGGCTTGGCTGGTACGCCGGCGTCGTCGAGCCGGTCCTCACGCTCGAGGCGATCGGTCTCGATCATCCCGCCCTCGCGCGCACCTTCCGCTCCAGCGCCGAGATCAAGGCGCGGCTCGCCGCGGCGCTGAAGGATCGGCCATACCTTCTCGGTGACCACTTCAGTGCCGCCGACCTCCTGCTGCACTCGCCCTATGCGTGGTTCGGGAAGCCCGGCGAGCCGGCTCTGGACGCCTGGGTCGATCGCTGCACGGACCGGCCCGGCGCCCGCTTCGCGGCCGAGTTCGACGCGCGGCACGCGGCGGCCTGAGCACGGTCCGCCCGCGCAGAAAAAAGCCCGCCGCGATCGCTCGCGGCGGGCTTCGTCCTTCACGTCATGGCGCGGGGCGGTTTAAGCCTCGCCTTCGTCGAGATCGTCGGCGGTCGGCTTGGCGGTCTCGAGGATCCGGTCGGCGACCAGTCCCGAGTTCTGCCGGATCGAGGCCTCGATCTTGTTGGCGATGTCGGGGTTGTCGCGCAGGAAGCCCTTGGAGTTCTCGCGGCCCTGGCCGAGGCGCTGGCTGTCGTAGGAGAACCACGCACCCGACTTCTCGACGATGCCGGCCTTCACGCCGAGATCGATCAACTCGCCGACCTTCGACACGCCTTCGCCGAACATGATGTCGAACTCGACCTGCTTGAAGGGCGGCGCGACCTTGTTCTTGACGACCTTGACGCGCACCGAGTTGCCGATGGCCTCGTCGCGGTCCTTCAGCGTCGAGACGCGGCGGATGTCGAGGCGCACCGAGGCGTAGAACTTCAGCGCGTTGCCGCCGGTGGTGGTCTCAGGGCTCCCGTACATCACGCCGATCTTCATGCGGATCTGGTTGATGAAGATCACCATGCAGTTCGAGCGTGAGATCGAACCGGTGAGCTTGCGCAGGGCCTGGCTCATCAGGCGGGCCTGGAGGCCCGGCTGGCTCTCGCCCATCTCGCCCTCGATCTCGGCGCGCGGGGTCAGCGCGGCGACCGAATCGACCACCAGCACGTCGATCGCACCGGAACGCACCAGCGTGTCGGTGATTTCAAGCGCCTGTTCGCCGGTATCGGGCTGCGAGATCAGCAGGTCGTCGAGGTTGACGCCCAGCTTGCGCGCATAGACCGGGTCGAGGGCGTGTTCCGCATCCACGAAGGCGCAGACGCCGCCCTTCTTCTGCGCCTCGGCGATGGTGTGGAGCGCGAGCGTCGTCTTGCCCGACGATTCGGGCCCGTAGATCTCGACCACCCGGCCGCGCGGCAGGCCGCCGACGCCGAGCGCGATGTCGAGGCCGAGCGAGCCCGTGGAGATGGTCTCGACCTCCTGCACCTTGTCGTTCTTGCCAAGGCGCATGATCGAGCCTTTGCCGAAGGCCCGCTCGATCTGCGTCAGCGCAGCCTCGATCGCCTTGGCCTTGTCCTTGTCGGCTGCTGCCATTGTCGAGGAATCCACCATCTTCAGCGCAGGCTGGGCCATCGCAAGGCTTCCTTATGCATGGGAGGGGCACGGCGCTCAATCCGCCGGAGCTGATGGATTTCGTACTTGTTTTGTTCTCAATGCGCAAGCCTGTCGTCGCTGTTTGCGCCGGAAAGAACAGAATGTGGAAGCGAAGCCGCCGGTCGAGATTCCCTGCGACGGCGCAGGATGCTGACCGTCCTTGTGCCGAAGTCGCTCTGACCAAATTTGGAGGCGGATTCCGCCTCGCGTGCGAGCCGCGCGCCATGTCGCTTGATGGATGCCGACATCCGATATCCCGAAGGGTTTGATCGGATGTCGTACGCTCCCCTCAGGTGCGTTCAACTCGCCATCGTCTGCTTCACCGTCTCGACGAGCTGCTTGAGGCTGAAGGGCTTGGGCAGGAAGTTGAAGGCCTCGCCCTCGGGAAGGTTCTTGCGGAAGGCGTCTTCCGCGTAGCCGGAGACGAAGATCACCTTGAGGTCGGGCATGTGCTTACGCAGCTCGCGCAGCAGGGTGGGCCCGTCCATCTCCGGCATCACGACGTCGGAGACCACCACGTCGATACCGTCGGCATGCTCCTCGATCAGACGCAGCGCCTCGATGCCGGAGGCTGCCTCCAGCACGGTGTAGCCGCGGGCGGACAACGCCCGCGAATTGACCGCGCGGACCGGATCCTCGTCCTCGACGAGCAGGACGGTGCCCTGGCCGGTATGGTCCGCCGCGGGCTTCGGCGGCGGCTCCGGGGGACGGGCAGCGGGAGAGCCGGACTCCGTGCTCGATTCGGCCAATCCCGCCTCGGCATCGTCACCGGTCCCGGAGTTCGGCTCGGAAGCGCTAACTTTCGTCGATCCGGAGGCCGATCGCGGCGGCGGCAGCGGCTCGGGCAGGGCCTCGATGCCGGGCTCGTGGCGCGGCAGGTAGATGCGGAAGGTGGTGCCTTCGCCCACCGTCGACTGCACGTCGATCGCCCCGCCGGACTGGTTGACGATGCCGAACACCGTCGAAAGCCCGAGCCCGGTGCCCTTGCCGATCTCCTTGGTCGTGAAGAACGGCTCGAAGATCTTCTGGCGCACCTCCGGCGGGATGCCCTCGCCGGTATCGGTCACCTCGATCATGACGTGATCGCCCGCCGGGATGCCGACCGGCCGCTCGCCATCGACCGGGCAGTTGGCGGTGCGGATCGTCAGGCTGCCGCCGCCCGGCATCGCGTCGCGGGCGTTGACCGCGAGGTTCACGATCACCTGCTCGAACTGGTTCACGTCGGCCTTGATCGGCCAGATCTCGCGGCCGTGGCGGAAATCGAGCTGCACCCGCTCGCCGAGCAGCCGCTTCAACAGGAGGGTCAGGTCGGAGAGTGCCTCGCCGACATCCATCACCTCCGGCCGCAGGGTTTGGCGGCGGGAGAAGGCCAGCAATTGGCGCACCAGGGATGCGGCCCGGTTCGCGTTCTGCTTGATCTGCATGATGTCTTGGAAGGCGTGGTCGGTCGGCCGGTGGCTCGCGAGCAGGAGGTCCGAGTAGCCGATGATCGCCTGGAGGACGTTGTTGAAGTCGTGGGCGATGCCGCCGGCGAGCTGGCCCACCGTGTCCATCTTCTGGGTCTGGGCGACCTGCTGTTCGAGCTGGCGCTGGGCCGTCGTGTCGAGGGCGTAGAGAATCACCCGTTCACGGTCGCCGTCGCTGCCGGCCCGGGCCTCGGCATCGGGGCTCGGCGTCCCGTCGGAATCCGCCGGGCTCATCCAGACGCGGGCCGAGCGATCACCCGGCCCGGACAGGCCGACCTCGATCGGATCGAGGCCGCCGAAGCCGTTGGCGGCGCGGGCGAGCGCGCCCTCGATGACGCCACGGTCGCGCTCCAGCACCGCGTCGCGCATCATCGGATCGGGCGCGTCGCGGCCACCCTCCGCCGAAGGCTGGCGCGGCATGCCGGCGAACAGGCGCACGAACGAGGTGTTGGCGCGGATCACCCGGCCGTCCCGGTCGAGGGTGGCGATGGCGATCGGGCTGTTGTTGAGGAAGCGGGCGAGCCGCACCTCGGCCGCGCGCTGCGGCTCGTCGGCATCCGATCCGGCGGAGCGGTTGAGCACGAAGGTGCGCGAGGGGCCGGGCGCCCCGTCCTGCCCGTAGGCGACGCGATGGTAGAGCCGCGTCGGCAGCGGCTGGCCGTTGCGGCGGCGCAGGTCGATATCGTAGCGGTCGGTGCGCACCTCGCCGGGCAGGCCCGGCGAGGCGGTGAGCATGTCGGCGCCGGGTGCGATTTCGAGGAGTTTCAGCCCGCCGGAGCCGACGGTGGCGAGGTCGTAGCCGAGCCAGGAGGCGAGCGTCGCGTTCATGTAGACGATCGAGCCGGCCGCATCGATCGATAGGAAACCCGCGGGTGCGTGGTCGAGATAGTCGATCGCGTGCTGGAGTTCCTGGAAGACGTTCTCCTGGCGCTCGCGCTCGTGGGTGATGTCGCTCACCGTCCAGAGCGCGGCAGAGCCGCGGTGGCGCTGGATCGGCCGAACCGCGATGCGGTACCACGCGAAGTCGCGGTCCGCCGCGCCGCCCGGCGGCGGCGACATCCGGATCTCTTCGGCATAGGCGCGATCGTCGCGGGATGCCTGCGCGAGCCGGTAGACCGCTTCCGAGACTTCCGGCGCGCCGACGAAGATGCGCTCGATGGAGCGGAGATTCGAAAAGCTGTCGCCGCCGGCAAGGCGCATATAGGCCTCGTTGGCGTAGATCATCCGTCCGTTATCCTCGACGACGAGCTTGCCCTCGGGGGCCGCGTCGACGATGGCGCGGGTGATGTCGTCGCGCGAAGCCGGGCCGGCGAGCTGAAGCGCGCCGATCGCCAGGGCGAACAGGAAGAACACGCCCGCCATCGCGAGCAGCGCCAGCAGGGCGAGGATGAGCGGCTGCGCCTGCTCGTTGGCGACGAAGGACAATCCCACCGCCGCGCCGACGAGCAGGCCCGCCAGCATCAGCAGCAGGCCGACCCGGCCGGGACGCTCCGAACGATCGATCGAACCGGACGCCGGCACCGCTGGTCCGCTGACCTCAGCCATCAGGCCCTACCCATCCCTCGCACACGGACGGCACATGGCTGCTTCGAGCCCTGTGGGTCGTCAAATGCCGCACCTTCTGCCCGAGCATTGCCGGACAATGGTGCATAAACCGTGGCGCCTGAACGACTTCGCCGTCCCATGCGGAAGCGGATCGAGCCTCAGGCGGCTCGGCGAAGGCGAAGCACGAAACCGATGACCTCCGCAACTGCGCGATAGTGCTCGGCGGGAATCTCGGCATCGACCTCGACGGTGGCGTGGAGGGCGCGGGCGAGCGGCGGGTTCTCCATCACCGGCACGTCGTGGTCGGCGGCGACGGCGCGGATGCGCAGCGCCAGCGAGTCGACGCCCTTGGCGACGCAGATCGGTGCCGCCATCCCGGCCTCGTAGCGCAGGGCCACGGCGAAGTGGGTCGGGTTCGTCACTACCACGGTGGCGGTGGGCACGGCGGCCATCATCCGCTTCTTCACGCGGGCCTGGCGGAGTTGCCGGATCCGGGCCTTCACCTCGGGGCTGCCCTCGCTTTCCTTGTGCTCCTGCTTCATCTCCTCCTTCGTCATGCGCAGGCGCTTGTGCCAGCGGTTCCGCTGGTAGAGCGCGTCTCCGAGCGCGATGACCGCGTAGACCGCGAGCATGCCGCCCATCATCTTGAGGGCGAGCGTCAGAGTGCCCTGGAGCGCCACACCCGGATCGAGCTGGGCGAAGGATTCCGCCCGGTCGTGCTCGCTCCACAGGATCGTCCCGGCGATGGTGCCTACGACGATGATCTTGGCGAGCCCTTTGCCGAAATTCACCCAGGCATCCATGCCGAGCAGGCGCTTGGCGCCGGCCATCGGCGAGATGCGCGCGAATTTCGGCATCAGGCTCTCGGCGGTGAAGATCGGCCGATGCTGGATCAGGCCGGCGGCGATGGCCGCGAGCATCGCGATTCCCAGCGGCACGGCGAGCGCCTTGGTGCAGACCCAAGCCACGCGCAGCGCCACGCCGAGATAGGTGCCCGCATCCGAAGGCAGGCCGCCGGCATGTTCGAGGAAGCCGCGCATGTCGCGGGTCAGCCCCTCGGCCACAGGGCGCGCCGAGAGCATCAGGGCGAGGGTGAAGGCCGCCAGGATGAAGAAGGTGTTGATCTCAGGGGAGTTGGGGACGTCGCCGCGCTCGATCGCCTGCTCGATGCGCCGTGGCGTCGGGTCTTCGGTCTTGTCCTCGTCGTCGGTCTCGTCGGACACCGGCTCAGGCTCCCCTGTTCCGGATCAGCGCCCGAGGAACGCGCCGAGATAGCGGCCGAGATCGTCGAGGAACAGCCCCATGATGAGGCCGAGGGCCCCGACCAGCAGCATCATGCCGATGATGACCGAGGCGGGGACCGCGAGGAAGAACACCTGCAATTGCGGCATCAGCCGGGAGAGCACGCCGAGCCCGAGATTGAACAGGATGCCGAACACGATGAACGGTCCGGAGATCCGCACCGCCAGGGCGAAGCCGCGGCTGAACGCGTCGAGCCCGAGCTTGGCCGCATCCGCCATCGCCGGCACGCCGCTCGGCGGCAGCAGGAGGTAGCTGCGCCCGATCGCTTCGAGGGCGACGTGGTGCAGATCGGTCGCCAGGATGAGCGTGACGCCGAGCATCGCCAGGAAGTTGCCGATCGCCGCCTGCTGTCCGCCCATCGTCGGATCGACGGTCATGGCGTAGGACAGGCCGAGCTGCTGCGAGATCACCACGCCCGCCGTCTGGAGCGCGGCGACGATCATGCGTACGCAGAGGCCCAGCATCAGTCCGATCAGGATCTCGCCGATCAGCAATCCGATCAGGGTTGGCGCGGCCAAGGCCGCATTGCCGGTCGGCAGCATCGGGCGCACGGTCGGAAACAGCACCAGCGTCACCAGCAAAGCGAGGGCGAGCCGCAGGCGGCTCGCGATGAGCTGCTCGCCCAATCCCGGCATCAGCATCATCAGCGTGCCGACCCGGGCGAACGTGATGAGGAAGGCCGCCGCGAGGCCGGGCAGCAGCAGGTCGAGCGGCGTGGTCATGCGCGCTCATCCTACACGCTTGGCCCGGCCGGCGCTGCCGCCCCATCATCCGCCCGCGGCGATCCGGGCGGCGATCCGGGCCATGTAGGCGGCCATGGCATCGCCGATGAAGGGCAGCATCAGGAGCATCACCCCGAACACCGCGACGATCTTCGGCACGTAGATGAGCGTCTGCTCCTGGATCTGCGTCAGCGCCTGGAACAGCGACACGATCAGGCCGACGACGAGGGCGACGATCATCATCGGCCCCGCCACCTTCAAGAACACGAAGATGCCGTCGCGGGCGATGTCGAGGATGGCGAGGCCGGTCATGGGGCTTTGGACTTTTCGTCTGCTCTGCGGGGCATCGCCGGCCTCCCCTCGTCCCGCCTGCGGGCCGAGGGGCCAGAAAAACTAGATCGGCATCCGCATGATCTCTTCGTAGGCGGAGATCACGCGGTCGCGCACGGCGACCAGGGTCTGGAGAGCGGTTTCGCTCTCGGCCACCGCCGTCACCACGTCCACCACGTTGGCCTTGCCGGTGGCCGCCGAGAGGGCGGCGCGGTCGGCCTGCGCACCGGATTGCGCGACGTTGTCGAGGCTCTGCTGCAGGAAGCCGGTGAAGCCGCCCGGCGCGGTCAGGCCCTGGGCCATGCCTTGGACGGGTTTGACGGCGCCGGGGCGGGCGAGGCTCTGGGCCGCGCCGTAGGCGCCGGCGGCGAAGGCGGACGTCGTCATCGGGGCTACGCCTTCAGGATCTCGAGGGTGCGGGAGATCATCCGCCGGGTGGCGGTCACCATGTTGAGGTTGGCCTCGTAGGAGCGCTGGGCCTCGCGCATGTCCATGTTCTCGATCAGCCCGTTGACGTTGGGCAGGCGCACCTCGCCGCGCGCGTCCGCAGCCGGGTTGCCGGGATCGTGCTTGGTGCGGAACGGCGTGGGGTCGCGCCGCACCCGACCGGCCTCGACGACGCTGGCATTCAGCTCGTTGTCGAAGCGGCTGGTGAAGGTCGGGATCTTGCGCCGGTAGGGATCGCCGCCCGCGGTCTGGGCGGTCGAATCGGCGTTGGCGATGTTCTCGGCGATGATGCGCATCCGGCCGGACTGCGCTTTCAGGCCGGAGGCGGCGATGCCGAGGCTCTTCAAGAAATCCATGACGGTCCCCCGTTCAGCGATGTCAGCGAGCGATGTCAGCGCTTGCCGACGGCGATTTTCAGGGCGTCGAGGCTCTTCTGGTAGAGCGAGGCGACGAGCTGGTAATCGGATTGGTTGTCGCCGGCCTTCATCATCTCCTCCTCCAGGTTCACCCCGTTGCCGGACGGGCGGACCTCGAAGCCCTTGAAGCGGCGCGGGTCGGCGTTCGGACCGGCGCTCGCCGTCATCCCGATATGCGTGGAATCGGTGCGGGCCAGCCCGTCTCCGCCGACCGAGGCGCCGACCGGCGTCGCGAGTTTCACCGAGGCCGCGGACGGCTCGGCGAGATCGCGGGGGCGAAAACCCGGCATGTCGGCGTTGGCGACGTTCTCGGCGAGCAGGGCCTGGCGGGCCTGATGCCAGTGCATCCGGGTGCGCAGCATGCCGAGCAGGGGCAGGTCGGTGAGCGACATGGTGCCTCGGGGTCGGCGCGGCCGGCGATGGATTTCGGAAAGCCACAGGTCCGAACTCGGCAGAATCTGCCGCTCACATGGTTAAGGAGCCGTTAACCGGGCAAAACCTGCCGGGTGTCCGCGAGGCCGCACGTCGCCGCGGATGTTGGAATGGCCGCTGCCGCCTGCACCGAGTTGTTAACGGAGTGTCAACATACGTTGCCGGGGCGTGAAGCGGCGGCGATAATCACCCGGTGTCATGCGTGGGGCCGAGATCGCGTCTCCGCCGGCTTCGGTCACCGCCGGACGTCGCGCGGCGGCGTCGGAGCCCCGACTTAGAAAGACGCGGGTCTTGCAAGCGTTCTTCAGTTCCGAGGGCTCCTACGCCTTGCAGTTCCTGGTGATCTTCCTCGTCATCCTGGTGCTGTTCCTGATCGCCGCGCTGCTGTTCATGCGGCTGTCCGGGCGGGGGCTCGCGCTGTCCGCGAACGCGAGCCAGCGCGGACGCCAGCCGCGGCTCGGCATCGTCGACATCTACGAACTCGACCGGCAGCGCCAACTCATCCTGCTGCGGCGGGACAACGTGGAGCACCTGCTGCTGGTCGGTGGCCCCAACGATGTGGTGATCGAGCGTCACATCCAGCGCGGTGCGGGCACCCGTTACGCGCCGGACGGGAGCGCCCGGCCCGGCGGCGAGGCGGGCATGAACGATCCGGCGCTGGAGCCGCGCACCGATCCCTTCCTCGACTCTCCGATGCCGCCGACCTTCGCCATGCCGGAGGTGGTGCCCTCGGCGGTGTCCGGCGCCCAACCCAGCATCGACCGGGCGCCGCCCCTCGATCCCGGCCTGTTCGAGCCCGAGGTCGTGCCGGCCGACGCTCCGGCGAGGCCGGTCTCGCCGGTCAGCCGACTGATGCGGCGCACGGCGCCGCCGGTGGTCTCCCCCCGCCCGGAGGTCGCGTCCGAGCGCCCCGCGCGGCCGGAATCCGCGTCGGCCGAGCCGGTGCAGGAACCTGTGCCGGAGCCACCGGTCATGGCGAGTCGTGGGCCGCGATCGGTCGATCCTGCCGTTCTCTCTGACATGGCCCGCCAGCTTCAGGTGGCGCTGAAGCGTCCCTCGTCCGCGGTCACGCCCCCGCCTGCGGGCCCTGCCGAGGTGACCCCTCCTTCACCGAAACCGGTTGAGCCGGCGCCCGCGCCGCCCGACCCGATCGCTGCGGCGATGGCGGCTGAATCGGCTCCGCCCGTTCCCGCCGCGCCGCCGCCACAGGGGGCACCGGTTCAGCCGGAGCCAGCTCCCGCCCCGGTGGTGGCACCGCCGCCCCGGCCCGAGCCGAAGCCTGCGGCCCCCGTCAAGCCCGTCGCACCCCCGCCGTTCGTGGCCTCGCCCAAGCCGGACGCGGTGAAGTCCGAACCTTTCAAGGCCGAGCCGCCAAAACCGGCGTCCCCCAAACCCGAGCCGTCCAAGCCGGAGACGCCGGAGCCCGCCGCTCAAACGCAGAATCCATTTTCGGTGGAGGAGATCGAGGCCGAGTTCGCCCGCCTCCTCGGACGCCCGCTCGACAGCAAGAACTGAGACGAGCAAGCTCGTCCGCCTCTTGGCCGTAAGGCCTGTTTTTCCGGGAGCCGCCGAATCCTCGTCGCGGTGCGGCCACCCGAACGTTCGCGAGGCAGGCCGTAGGCATGGAGGCACTCGTCGTCGGGGCGGGGGTGGTGGGGCTTGCGATCGCGCGTGCCCTCGCGCGGCGCGGCGCCTCGGTGATCGTGGCCGAGGCAGCCGAGGCGATCGGCACCGGCGTGTCCGCCCGCAGTTCGGAGGTGATCCACGGCGGGATGTATTATCCCCCCGGTTCGCTGCGCGCCCGCCACTGCGTCGAGGGGCGCCGCCGCCTCGTCGATTTCTGCGAGAGCCACGGCGTGCCCTACCGGCTGTGCGGCAAGCTGATCGTGGCGACGGAGGCGGCGGAGCGTCCGGCACTCGAAGCGATCCTGTGCCGCGGGGCCGAGAACGGGGTCGAGGGCCTGACCTGGCTCGAACGCGCCGAGGCTGTGGCTCTGGAACCCGCCTTGTCCTGCGTCGCTGCGCTCCATTCCCCCGCGACCGGCATCGTCGACAGCCACGCCCTGATGTTGGCGCTCCTCGGCGATGTCGAAGATGCCGGTGGCGTGCTGGCGTTGAACACTCCCATCGAAGCGGCCGGGCGCCGGGATGGGCGCTGGGAGGTCCGCTTCGGCGGCGAGGCGCCGGACGTGTTGCAGGTCGATTGTTTGATCAATGCCGCAGGCCTCGGCGCACAGTCCCTCGCCCGCCGGATCGAGGGGGGGGCGGCGGACGGCGTCCCCCGGCAGGTTCTGGCCAAAGGCAGTTATTTCGGATGCAGCGGGCGGCCGGCCTTCACGCGGCTGATCTACCCAGCCCCGGTCGAGGGAGGCCTCGGCATCCACCTGACCCTGGACCTCGCCGGACGCATGCGGTTCGGCCCCGATGTCGAGTGGGTGGACGCCCCCGACTACGCGGTCGATCCGGGGCGCGCCGAATGCTTCGAGGCGGCGATCCGGCGCTACTGGCCCGGCTTGCCGGATGGGCGCCTGATGCCGGATTATGCGGGAATCCGGCCGAAACTCAGCGGTCCCGGCGAGCCGGCGGCGGATTTTCGCATCGACGGCCCGGGCGAACACGGATGGCCCGGCTTGGTGCAACTCTTCGGGATCGAGAGTCCCGGACTTACCGCGTCGCTCTCACTGGCCGAGGCGGTGGCCGATCACGTGATGGCGTGAGGTTACGCGGCCCGCATCAGGTCGGCTTTCGTCCCGTCCGCCACCGCATCGGTGTGAACCGCGAACGTCACCAGCCGCGCCGCACCGAAGCTCGTGGAAATCGCGCAATCCGTTGCGTCGCGGCCTCTGGCCATGACGATGCGGCCGATCCGCGGCGTGTTGTGGCGGGCGTCGAAAGTGTACCAGTGCCCGCCGAGATAGACCTCGAACCACGCCGAAAAGTCCATCGGATCGGGCACGGGCGGCACGCCGATATCGCCGAGATAGCCCGTGCAGTAGCGTGCCGGAATGTTCATGCAGCGGCAGAACGCGATGGCGAGATGCGCGAAATCGCGGCAGACGCCGACCTGCTGATTGTAGCCGTCGAAGGCCGAGCGGGTGGCATCCGCCTGCATGTAATCGAAGCGGATGCGCTCGTGCACGTAATCGACGATGGCCTGAACCCGCGCCCAACCCTCCGGCGTCTGGCCGAAGAGCGGCCACGCAATCCCGGCCAGCTTATCGGTGTCGCAGTAGCGGCTCGCCATCAGATAGAGCATCACCTCGTCGGGTAGGGCTTCCACCGGAATCTGCGCGGCCTCCGGCGCGACCGTGTCGGGCAGACCCGAATCGGCGACCAGCAGATCCGCCGAGATCGAGAGGCGGCCGGGCGGCGCGACGATGCGCGTGCAGACGTTGCCGAAGGAGTCGAGCGTCTGCCGCTGCGAAATCGGCGGATCGAAGACGATCGCTTCCGGGCTGCGCAGATCACCCTGGCGGGAGGGGTGGAGGCTGAGGAGCAACGACATCGGCGTCGCAGCATCAGTCTCGAAGGTGATGTCGTAACCAGCCTTGATCAGCATGCGACAGCTCGTGACTTCGATTTTCAATCCCGGAAAATAGAGATTGAACGGAATTAAACGTCAATTCTTAGGATTGTAATGCGTTCCGGTATCGCGCTGCACAAATGTTTCGCAGGCTGCCAGCACAAAGAGCAGGCGCCGGACGGGACGTTCGCGCGCATTGCTGCTGCAGCGCACTCGGCGGTATGGAGGCTTCCATGTGGACCGCTCTCTGGAACCGCCTCGCCCATCCCGGCCACTTCCTGCGCTGGTCGGGTGCGGCCTTGCCCTGGCTTGCCGCGGTGTCGGCCCTGCTCGCCGCCGCCGGGCTGTACCTGACTTTCTTCGTCGTGCCGCCCGACTACCAGCAGGGCGACACCGTACGGATCATGTACATCCACGTCCCTTCCGCGATTCTCGGCATGGGATTCTATGGGGCGATGACGCTCTCGGCGATCGGCACGATGGTCTGGCGCCACCCGCTCGCCGACGTGTCGCAACGCGCCGCCGCGCCGATCGGTGCGGCCTTCACCTTGATCTGCCTCGTCACCGGCTCGCTCTGGGGCAAGCCGATGTGGGGGACCTACTGGGTCTGGGACGCGCGGCTCACCTCGATGCTGGTGCTGTTCCTGATCTATTGCGGCATCATCGCCCTGTGGCGGACCATCGAGGATCCGAGCCGGGCGGCGCGCGCGGTCTCGATCCTGACGCTGGTCGGCGCGGTGAACCTGCCGATCATCAAATTCTCGGTGAACTGGTGGTCGACGCTGCACCAGCCGGCGTCGATCCTGCGCATGGGCGGCTCGTCCATCGATTCCTCGATGCTCTACCCGCTGCTCGAAATGGTGCTGGCGATGACCCTGCTGGGCGTCACGCTGCATCTTCAGGCGATGCGCACCGAGATCTACCGCCGCCGGGTGCGCACGCTGCTGATCCGGCAGGCGGAGCGTCTCGATGCCGGCGTGCAGGACGCCGCACCGATGACCCGCGCCGCGACGACCCTTCCCGTGGGCCAAGCGATCTAGGTGTCTCCCACAAAACTCCCGCTGCGCTGTCATCGCCGGAACGAGAACGGTCAGAGACCGGGAGTTTTGTGAGGCACTTCAAGACGATCGATGGGACGATCACTCTGAGACCCGCCATGGAATTCGGACCTTACGCCCCCTTCATCATCGGCTCCTACGGCTTCGCAGCCCTGGTGCTCGGTGCCTTGGCCCTCAACGGCTGGTGGGACGGGCGGGCGCAGCGCCGCGCGCTCGCCGAGTTGCAGGACGAGCGGGGAGGTCGCTCGTGAGCGCGCAGGCTCCGCAAGCGACCCCGCCCGGCACGGGGGAGCGCCCCCGCCGCTCGCTCCTCGCGCTGCTGCCGGTGCTCGTCTTCGCCGTCCTGGCCGTCACCTTCCTGGTCCGGCTGCGCTCCGGCGCCGATCCTGCGGCGCTGCCCTCGGCGCTGATCGGGAAGCCGGTCCCCGCTTTCGCACTGGAGCCGGTGCCGGGCCTCCAGGCCGCCGGCCGGCCGGTGCCCGGTTTGTCGAGTGCGGACCTCAGGGGGCAGGTGACCGTCCTCAACATCTTCGCCTCGTGGTGCGCCCCCTGCCAGATCGAGCATCCGATGCTGATGCGGCTCGCGCAGGAGCCCGGCATCCGCCTCGTCGGCATCGACTACAAGGATCCCGGCGACGCCGGACGGCGGTGGTTGGAGCGCAACGGGGTGCCGTTCGCCGCGGTCGGCGCCGACACGAGCGGCCGGGCGGGAATCGACCTCGGCGTTTACGGCGTACCGGAAACCTTCATCATCGGTCCCGACGGCCGAATCCGCGACAAGCTCGTCGGAATCCTGACGCCGGAAAACTACGCGAGCGTGCTGGAGCGTATCCGCGCCGCCGGACGGACCATCCCCGTGACCAACTGACCGGGATCAGGCGGCACGCTTGGAAACCGGGGATCGGAGGCGTATGCAGCCCGTGTCCGCTTGAAACCGTTCCAAGGTGGTGAGGCGGGGCAGCCGTCTGAAATCACGATCAGAAGAGCGCCATGCGGATCGGACTGTTCGTCCCCTGCTACGTCGATGCCTTCGAGCCCGAGGTCGGCATCGCCACGCTGGAACTGCTGGAGCGCTTCGGCCTCACCGTCGAATACCCCTACGATCAGACCTGCTGCGGCCAGCCGATGACCAATACCGGCTGCCATCAGGAGGCCGCCGCGACCGAGGCGCTGTTCGTCAAGAATTTTTCCGGGTTCGACTACGTGGTCGCCCCGTCCGGTTCCTGCGTGCATCAGGTGCGCGAGCACCTCACCGCCATCCCGCAGACCGACGAGGTCAAGCATGTGCGGGCTAAAACCTTCGAACTCGTCGAATTCCTGCACGACGTGCTCAAGATCGAGGATCTTCCCTGGGCGGCGTTCCCGCACAAGGTCGCCTACCACTCGAACTGCAACGCGCTGCGCGGCATCGGCCATGCCCGTCCGACCGAACTGAACCTGCCGTTCTTCTCCAAGCCGCTCAACCTTCTCAAGAAAGTGAAGGGGGTGGAGATCGTCGATCTGACCCGGCCCGACGAGTGCTGCGGTTTCGGCGGCACCTTCTCTGTGTTCGAGCCCGCAGTCTCGGCCAAGATGGGCTACGACAAGGTGACCGATCAGGCCCGCGCGGGTGCCCAGTACGTAGTCTCGGCCGATTCCTCCTGCCTGATGCATCAGAAGGGCTGCGCCGAGCGTCTCGGCGTCGGCCTCAAATACATTCACATCGCCCAGGTGCTGAACGGAGCCGCCGCATGAGCGCCGACGACCTGACCCCGCGCCAGACCGAGGGCGTGCTCCACCCCGAGGTGCGCGCGCCCTCCGACGAGAGCGAGCGCGGCCCCGGCGGCGAACGACTCCAGCACGCCGAAGCGGCCTCGAAGCCGATCCGTGCCGACGCGCCGCGCGAGCCGCAGCCCCGCGGCGCCAAAGTGCGCGGCAACCGGCCGATCGACCAGGCGGAGGCCGCCGAGCGCTTCCTCGCCGCGCCGATGCATCAGAAGGCCCATGACGAGCGCCTCTGGGACGTGCGCCGCAAGCGTGATGTCGCCGCCCACGGCATCCCGGAATGGGAGGAGCTTCGCGAGATTGCCTCGCAGATCAAGACGCACACGCTCACCCATCTCGACCGGTATCTCGAACAGTTCGAGGCGGCCGCACAGGCCAATGGCGTCCATGTCCACTGGGCCGAGGATGGGGCGGACCACAACCGCATCGTCCTCGACATCCTGCGGAAACACGGCGCCAAGTCGCTGGTCAAATCGAAGTCGATGCTGACCGAGGAGTGTGGCTTCCGCCACTTCATGGCAGCCCACGAGATCGATGTGATCGAGACCGATCTGGGCGAGCGCATCCAGCAGCTCGACGACGAGGAGCCGAGCCACGTGGTGATGCCGGCGGTCCACAAGACCCGCCTCGACGTCGCAGAGGTGTTCGCCCGGACGCTCGGCACCGACCCCGACAACGACGACGCCCACTACCTCGCCGAGAGCCAGCGCGAGACGACCCGTCCGCTGATCCTCAAGGCCGATGCCGGCCTCACCGGCTGCAACTTCGCCATCGCCGAAACCGGAACGGTGGTCACCTGCACCAACGAGGGCAATGCCGACCTCTCCGGCAACGTGCCGCCGCTGCAGATCCACTCGATCGGCATCGAGAAGCTGATTCCCCGCGTCGAGCATCTCGGCGTGTTCATCCGCCTGCTCTCGCGTTCGGCGCTCGGCTCGCCGATTACCCAGTACACCTCGCATTTTCGCGGGCCGCGGCCGGGCACCGAGATGCACATGGTGCTGGTCGATAACGGCCGCTCCGAGCGGCTGGGGATGGAGGAGTTCTGGACCTCCCTCAAATGCATCCGCTGCGGCGCCTGCATGAACACCTGCCCGGTCTACCGGCGGTCGGGCGGCCTTTCCTATGGCGCGACCTATTCCGGGCCGATCGGGCTCATCATCGACCCGACCTTCAACAAGCGGAAATACTCGACCCTGCCGTTCTCCTCGACCATGAACGGCTCCTGCACCAACGTCTGCCCGGTGAAGATCAACATCCACGAGCAGATTTTTGCCTGGCGCAAGGTGCTTGCCGAGGAGCACCAGATCCCGCTCCTGAAGCAGGGCATGATGAAGGCGGCCGGCGCCGTGCTGAGCCGTCCGGCCGCCTACCGCGCCGCGATCCAGACCGCCGACTCGGCCCTGCGCGTCCTGCCGCGCTTTGCCGTCTACAACCCCGCCAACACCTGGGGGAAGAAGCGTGAGATGCCGCACGCCCCGCGCCAGAGCTTCCACGCGTGGTACCGCCAGAACCGGATGAAGAAGGGGCAGGACGCGTGAGCGCCCGCGAGACGATCCTCGCTCGCTTGCGCGCCAACCGCCCGGCCGGCGACTTTCCGCTGCCGGAAGTGCCGACGTTCCCGCCCCTGGTGGGTGACGATCTCGTCGCGGAATTTACCGAGCGTCTGGGCAAGATGGGCGGGCGCGTCGAGCGTGCGGGCAGCCCGTCCGATCCCTTCGCCCCGGTGCGGTCGCGCCTGGACGGGGCGGCGGTGATCGCTTCCGCCGTGCCCGAATTCTCGGGGAACCGTGACCTCGCCGCCGTCGCCAGGCCGACCGAGGTCAACGATGTCGACGTGGCGGTGGTGCGCGCGCGCTTCGGCGTCGCAGAGACCGGCTCGGTGCTGTTCACGCAAGACGACCTGATCGTGAACGCGGTCGCCTATCTCGCTCAGCACCTGATCGTGCTGCTCGACCCCGCCGACATCCTCGTGAACGTCCAGGCCGCCTACAAGCGTCCGGATTTCGGACAGGCGGCCTACGCCGTGCTTCATACCGGCCCGTCCGCCACCGCCGACATCGAGGGCGTGCTGATTCACGGGGCGCAAGGCGTGCGCTCGCTGACCGTGCTTCTGCTGCAGCGCAAAAAACAAGCAGCCTGAAAGCGGAGCCGAACGGATCTCCGCGCGTTTGCGGCAAAACGTCTCGCGCGATCGGGGCGCTTTCCCACAAAACCCGGAGCCGTCCCCGTGCGATTCAAGCTCGGTTGCAGTCTTGCCTACGACGTCAAGGCGCCCACCACTTTCATTTTCAACGTCGAGGTCGCGAAGCTGCAAAGCCTCGAGATCGCCCGCGAAAGCCTGACCTTGGCGCCGGATCTGGCGCGGCGCGTCTACGTCACGCCGGACCTCAAGAACCGTTATCTCGGGGTGAACGTGCAGCCGGGCCCGTTCTCGCTCGAATACAATGCCGAGGTGGACCTGACCGTCGTTCGGGCCGACCCGGCGACGATCTCCGAGACGCCCGTCTCTGAACTCCCCCTCGACATCCTTCCCTTCCTGCTTCCGAGCCGCTTCGTCTCGTCGGACCGGCTCGCTGCCTTCGCCCAGGCCGAGTTCGGCGACCTTCCGAAGGGCCATCAGCGGGTCAATGCGATCTGCAACTGGATCCACGACAACATCGACTATCGACGCGGCGCGAGCGACGGCGAGACGACGGCCGACGAAAGCCTGCTGATGCGCGCCGGCGTGTGCCGCGACTTCGCCCATCTCGGTGCCGCCTTCTGCCGCGGCCTCGGCATCCCGGCCCGGTTCGTGAGCTGCTACGCCTATGGCCTCGTGCCGGGGGACTTCCACGCCGTGTTCGAGGCCTATCTCGATGGGCGCTGGTGGCTGTTCGACGCGACGCGCCAAGCCCATCTCGACGGGCTCGTACGCATCGGCATCGGACGGGATGCCGCCGAAATCGCCTTTTCGACGCCCTACGGCGACATGCAGCCGACCGGTATGGAGATCCGCATCGATCGCGCCGATGGGGCCCTGGAGCCGATGGAGCGCACGGTCGATGCGATCTCGACGGAGGAGCCGGCTCCGCATGCCGGCGCGGCCTGAACGAAACGCCTTACACTCGGCGGCGCACCCGGTGAATCCGGTCGGCCGAGGGTGATGTGAAGTTTTTTTCGTATCAGACGGATTAAACGGCATTATCGCTCGTCAATCTTATGTTCCAGGCAAGCCTGGACGAATCTCCAAACTCCGCCCGCCCGGCTCCGTCCGCGGCGGGCTTTTTCGTTCGCGCTCGTGGCAATCCCCCCGAGCAACGAACGCCGAGCCGACACATCATATGCGGTATCTAAATACCGTAATCGCAAAAGCCTTCCACGGATTGCGTTTTTCTCTCCGAGGCGTTCGCCGTCCGCCTTGACGAAGACGCAGAATCCCCCTAGTGACCCGGCCGTACGCCGCTGCGTCTTCACCCGACGCGGCGGCGCCTTGTTTCCAACGTCACCGGCACGGGAATCGGCCATGAAGACCACTTCGCTGAAGCCCGCCGACGTCGACAAGAAGTGGGTCGTGATCGACGCCGAGGGCCTCGTCGTGGGCCGTCTCGCTTCGATCGTGGCGATGCGTCTGCGCGGCAAGCACAAGCCCGCCTACACGCCCCACGTCGATTGCGGCGACCACGTCATCGTCATCAACGCGGACAAGGTGAAGTTCACCGGCCGCAAGTACGACCAGAAGGTCTACTACCACCACACGGGCTACCCGGGCGGCATCAAGGAGCGCTCGGCCAAGTTCATCCTCGAGGGCCGGTTCCCCGAGCGCGTGGTCGAGAAGGCCGTTGAGCGCATGCTGCCGCGCGGCCCGCTCTTCCGCCAGATCCTCGGCCACCTGCGCGTCTACAAGGGTGCCGCGCATCCCCACGAGGCCCAGCAGCCGCAGGCGCTCGACGTCGGCTCCCTCAACCGTAAGAACGTGAGCGCTTGATCATGGCGACCCTTCAGTCCCTCGCCGACCTCAATCGGGCGAACACCCAGACGAGCAACCCCGAGAACGAGGCGCCCGTCCACGTTCAGAAGCTGGACGCCCAGGGCCGCGCCTACGCGACCGGCAAGCGTAAGGACGCGGTCGCCCGCGTCTGGATCAAGCCCGGCAACGGCACCGTGGTCGTCAACGGCCGCCCGGTCGAGACCTACTTCGCCCGTCCGGTGCTGCGCATGATCCTGCGCCAGCCGCTGGAGATCGTGTCCCGCGTCGATCAGTACGACATCACCGTCACGGTGAAGGGTGGTGGTCTCTCTGGTCAGGCCGGCGCCGTGCGCCATGGCCTGTCCAAGGCGCTGACCTACTACGAGCCGGAGCTGCGCTCCTCGCTCAAGCGCGAAGGCTTCCTGACCCGCGATCCGCGCGTCGTCGAGCGCAAGAAGTACGGCCGCAAGAAGGCTCGCCGCAGCTTCCAGTTCTCGAAGCGCTAAGGCGTTTCATCTCCGATGGTGCAAAGGGCGGAGCCGCAAGGCTCCGCCCATTTTTGTATCTTGGATCGACGCGAGGCCGTCGCATGAAAAGGGCAGGGAGCCCGGACCGTCCGAGAAATGCAGCGCCGCCCACGGACCGCCGGGCGGTTCTGGCCGAGGCGTTGGCCCGTCTTGCGCCGCGCCTTCCGGATTTCGAGGCGGAAGCGGTGCTGAACCGGGCGTTGCGCAGCCCTGGCCTGCGCGGCGCGGTGCCGGAAACCGCGGCATGGCTCGCCCTGACCGCGCTCACCCGGCACAGCTTCACCGAGTACGACGACCTCCTCAACGAGGGCTACGACCGCGAGAGTGCCCGCCACTTCGTTCTCGAAGAGATGAACGTGCGGCTCGCTGAATGGGGCTGCCGCCGACGCGTCTCCGAAGAGGCTGACCCCGGCGAGGACGACTTCCCCGAAGCGTGAGGGGAAAGCGGGCGGCGTCCGCTTGCCGGTCTGCGGACGCTGGGGCAGGGAGGGGCACCTCAACAGCGGAGACACCCTTCGATGAAGCTCAGTGCGCGCAACGTCCTCAAGGGCAAGGTCGTTTCGGTCGAGAAGGGCTCGACCACGGCCCATGTGAAGATCGAGACCGCCAGCGGTCAGATCATCACTTCGGCCATCACCAACGAATCGGTCGATTCGCTGGGTCTGAAGGTCGGCGGCGAAGCCTATGCCGTGATCAAGAGCTCCGACGTCATCATCGCCGTCGACTGAGCCGAGCCAGGCTCACCCTTCCAGGCTCAACCTTCGATCGCCAGCGCTATCCCGTGCCGGGCGGTCGCGCCCGGCGCCAGAAGGCGCTGCGAATCACGGTTCTCCAAGGCGCCATCGAAATCGGCCCAGTCGGCATGTCCGGTCCAGGCTTCGAGCGACAGGAACGGCGCCGTCGGCTTGGTCCAGACCGCAAGATGGGGGAAGTCTTCCATCCGCATGGCGATGGCTCGGCCGCTCGGCGACACGAAGCGCATCGCCCGGCTCCGCGCGTTGAGGAAGACCAGAGCCTCGCTGAAGAGGATGGGATCGAGGTCGAGGCGTGCGCCGTCGAGGGTCAGCTCCCGCTCGCTGCGCACCAGAAGCCCGCCCGCGCCGACCTCCGGGACGAAGGGCCGCTCCGCCTCCTCGAACAGAACCGCGTAGCCGCCATCGGCGCGCCGCTCACCTCCGGCGAAAGGCCAGGGAAAGGCGGGGTGGAAACCGAGGGCGTAGGGCAGGGCGCCTTCACCCGGATTCTCGACCCGGATATCGAAGGCGAGGGTCTTTGCTGCGATTCGAGCGGCGATCGTCAACTGGAACGGGAAGGGGTAGTGCGTCCGCGTCGCCGCGCTGTCGGTCAGGCGCAGGGAAACCGCGTCCTCGCTTTGGCTGACGACCGCGAAAGGCAGATCGCGGGCAAAACCATGCTGGGCCATCGGGTAGCGCTGGCCGCCCACCTGCACGCTGCCGCCGGACGAGGCGCCGACGACGGGGAAGAGCCAGGGCGCATGCCGGTTCCAGTGCTCCGGATCGCCGCTCCAGAGATATTCGCGGACATCGACCTGCCACGAGACCGGCTCGGCGCCGTTCAGCGCGATCCGCGCCGTGCTGCCGTCATCCGCACGGATCTCGACCGTTCCGTCCATCGCTCCTGCCCCCCGCACGCTTCTGCTTCGCTTCGAAGCGATAGCCGGGCCGGGGCGGAACCGCTACCGGGCCGGTGCCACGACGGCGTTCGCAGGGGGCGGCGAAGCGGCCGGCTCCGCGATCACCTGCGAGGGCGGCCCCGAGGCGACGATCCGTCCCTCCTCGACGACATGGACCGTGTCGGCCCGGCGCAGCGAAGTCAGGCGGTGGGCAATCATGATGATCGTGCGCGTGCCGCCCAGCGCGCCGAGCGCCTCCATCACCGCGGCCTCGGTCTCGCCGTCCAGCGCACTGGTCGCCTCGTCGAACACGATGACATCGGGGTCGTGGTACAGCGCGCGGGCGATGCCGATGCGCTGGCGCTGGCCGCCGCTGAGCCGGGCACCGCGCTCGCCCACGCCGGTCTCGTAGCCCGCGGAAAGGGCCGCGATGAAATCATGCGCACCCGCCAGCCGCGCGGCGCGCTCGACGGCTGCCCGGTCGAGACTGTCCGGCGGGATGCCGAGAGCGATGTTCTGCGTGATGCTGCCATCGATCAGGAACACGTCCTGCGGCACGTAACCGATCCGGTTCTGCCAGGCCGGCAGGCTGTCGGGATCAAGTGGACGGCCGTCGATCAGAATGCGCCCCCGCGTCGGCGTGAGAATGCCGAGGATCAGGCCCACCAGCGTCGACTTGCCCGACCCGGTGCGCCCGACGAGGCCGACCGTGGTGTGGGCGGCGATCGTCAGGTCGATGCCGCGCAAGGTCGGACGACCGGTTTCGTAGTCGAACGCGACATCCTCCAGACGGATCGCCTGCGCGAAGGGCAAGCGCTCGGCGGTGCGAAGCGTGCGCTCCCGCTCGCCTGCCAACGCATCGACGATCAGGCGCACGCCGGGCAGGTGGAAGCGCAACTGCGAGACGGCGGTGAAGATGTTCTGGAAGGCCGGCAGCATGCGGTAGCCGGCGAAGGCGAACAGGCCGAGCAGCGGCAGCATGCCGGCGGTGTCGATCCCTTGCGTCAGCGCGAACAGCACCACGGCGATCACGCCGCCGAAGGCGAGCGATTCGATGACGAAGCGCGGCAACTGCCCGGTGACCAGACTCGAGGCGAGGGCGTGGGCGTAGGAGCGCGCCGGCGCATCGAAGCTGCTCGTGAACGTCTCGGCCCGGCCGTAGAGCTTGAGTTCGGTCAGCGCGCCGAAGGTCTCCTGCACCACACGGTAGCGGCCTTCGTTGCCCGCCACCGCCCGGGCGCCGAGCCGGGAAAGGCGCGCCCGCATCACGATGTAGATCGCGACGTAGAGCCCGCCGAAGCCGCCGCCGAGGATCAGCGCGAGCCGGGGCTGGTAGGCGATCAGGAAGATCACCACCGCGAGGGCCGAGGCGCCGCGCGAGGCGATCACCATAGCTGGGGTGAGCACGCCGACGACGAGGCGGTCGGTCTCGCTCAGCACGTTCTTGGCGAGTTCAGCGCTGTTGGCATGAGCGAAGAACAGGCGCTCGCGATCGACGTAGCGGGCGAGCAGGCGCTGGGCAAACCCATAGCCGACAAGGTGGGCGAACAGGAGTTGCGCATAGGCGAAGGCGGCATTTACCGCGCTGGTCAGCAGGATCGCGGCGAGCGCGGCAAACCCTGTCGCGAGCAGGAAGGTGCGGTCATCGGCGAGGCCGAAGGCATCGCGGAGGTTGCCGAGATACGGAATTCGCGCGGCCGCATCGGGATCGCCGACCAGCGTGAGGAAGGGGAGCACCGAGGCGACGCCGACCACTTCGAGCAGGGCCGCGAGCCCGAGCCCGAGTCCCAGCAGCAGGAGCCGCCTTCGGTCGTGTCGCCGCATCACCCGCAGGAGATCGAGGAGGGTCCTCAAACAGTCACCGGGGCGAGAGGGGCTGCCATCCGAAGGACCGACGCGAAAGCGCGACGACGCCTGGACAGGTGGGCTCCGGGCCGAATGCTTTCGGAGCGTTGCTTAAGTGGTTGATGACAAACGGACCCTGGACCCATTTGTGTCGAGCGCGGTCTCTAGCATGGCGGGCGGAGGGGGCGTCAAGCGCATGCAGGCCGAGCTGCAGGAGCCGGTCGCCGGATCGAACCCCTGGCCGAACGATCGGGTTGGCGGGAGCGGTTCGGAGCGTCCTGCCGGGGTCTCTCCGGGCTCCGGGTCGCGCGGGAGGTGAATGATTCGAATCGTGCGATGACAGATTCGAGCCGGGGAACCAGAACCTTGGCAGTACGTTTCGCAAGCATGGAACACTATAGATCCGTCTTCGCGACCACCGCCGTTATGGTGTTTGGTCTTCTTGCGACCTCTCCTCTCGTGAGAACGCAGAATTCGGCGCCGTCGCGCGCTGCAAGCGTGGTCGTCAGCAGCGCGGAGGCGGCCGATGGTTCCACCTGGGCCGATCCGCCGCGATACAGCGCCGGTATGGCTGCGGTGCCCGGTGCGGCGAAGCCGAGCATGGACGAAAGCGGCGGCGTGCCGGCGCCGAAGCCCGCGTCCTTCACTCTGCTGTCACCAGAGACGGTCGCGCTCCTGGCGGCCGACGACCTCGCTGGCGCCGACACGACGCAGCGGGTGCAAGCCGTGCGGCGTCACCGTGCTGCAAAGATCGCGACGCGCGTACGGCCGGCTCCGATTGCCGAGAATTCCGCTGCATTGCCGGCTTCCATCGCGGAGACGGCTGCGACCCAGCCGCAGCAAGCCGCGCGGATCGATCCGATCGGCGACCTCCTGCGGGGGCTGGGAATCGGCCGGGATAGCTGAGGCCTCCGTTCAAGCCCGGTTCCGGCCCAAACCCTTTTCGGGCAAGTCAATCTGCCGCACGGCACGCGCCATCGTCCCCACTCGTTGATTCCTAGGACGTCTCTGAATCCACGTCGTGGAGCAACCGTTATGATTCTCGCTGCCGCCATCATGATGATCGGTGCCGTTGGTGCGATCGCTATCACCGTCGCGGCACGGCCGAGCGCCGACCGCTTCCTGAAGTGGTGACGGCCCTGTGAACGCCCCTCGCGTGCCATTCCAAGGCGGTGAAACTTCCCAAGCTCCTTCCGCGTTATGGCTGCGAAGAGATGACGCGGGGATCCGACGGTGGCGGCGATAGTGATGGTGGCAGGCGTGATCGGCGCAGCAGGAACACTGATCTGCCTGATGCCGCGGCTGGACTCGTTTTTCGAGTGGTAAGGCACTCGCCCAGCCTAACTCTTGTTTCCCTAGCATTGATTCAAGCGTGTCAGTAGCTTCAGCTGAATCGTGCTTATACCTTCATTACGCAATGCAACCTTTCAGCATTTATGTTCAATCGTCTCCATGTCTAGCTGTTTCTGAGGGACGGCGTCAGCTGTAGGTGGGCGAAACCTAGTTTCTGCTCAATACTGACGCATCGCGCAGGCCTGCGCATCAAGTTTGTCACGCCATTTTTGATGCTGAGACTGGCAAAGTCGCCATCCTGCATTAGGCCCGTGCAAATAGGCATGGGAGCGAACTTGAATATCGGCCCATACCATCCGACCATGGCGCAGCTTGCGGCGGATCGAGGTGCGTCATGTCCGGTAGCCCGACTTGGTACTCATGGTTCACGTTTCCCTTTTTCGCACCGCTGAGCGGCGGCGTTAGTCAGGACATCTCGGCAGGGCCCTATCAAGGGGTCCCGGAGATTGAAGTGGCGGTCATCAAGGAGGTCGGAAGTTTCGGCCAGCAACTCGGGATCATTTCCGAAGCCGTCCGTGAACTCGCCGAGAAGGTCGGCGCGATGCCGCCCGCAAACTCGGTTCAGGAACTGGCAAAATCGGGCGAGGCATCTCGGGAGCTGACGCCACTCGAAAAGCTCGACGTTCTCATCGAACGCGTCAATCGGGTGAAAGCGGCCTACCATGAATCGGTCGAACGGGATGCGCTTCGCGCGCTGGAGCGGTTGCACCGTGTCGATCCCGAAGCTTCGAGCAAGCTCGCGGGACGCTTCAGGTGATGGGGACTGGCCGCTGTCCTGATGGATCGCGCGGAGCGGAAACGCGCGAATCCCCGCAGGTCTCGTTGACTGCCAGGAGATCGTCCCTCGACGACTCCGCCGTCGGCCGCTTAGCGAGCGCGCCGACCAAGCGTAAGGTGATCTGAGACATTGGGCACGGGCATGAACCCCGTCGGAGGGCCAGTGCGACACCGAGCAAAGCGAGTGGACCCTAGAACGGTCGGCTCAACGCTATTGATCAGAAAATCCTGACTTTCCGAGGCAAACTGCTCTTCGGAAAGATGGTGCCCAGGGACGGAGTCGAACCGCCGACACTGCGATTTTCAGTCGCATGCTCTACCAACTGAGCTACCTGGGCATCCGCCGCGTCGCACCGCGTCGTCGGCTGGCGGGGGTATAGTGAAGGGTTTTGGGCCTGTCCAGCCTTCCGGCAACCGAAGGCGAAGCTTTTTTGCCGGGTGCGGATCTCGGTCTCAGCGTGAACGATTCTCGTCGTCTGAATGGGGTGAGTAGGACATCTCGTCCTCCTCCGGACCCGGAATGACGTAGCGCTCGCCGAGCCAGCGTCCGAGGTCGATATCGGCACAGCGGGGCGAACAGAACGGCTTGGTTTCGGTCCGAGCCGGCTTGCCGCAGATCGGACAGGGAGCCAGTGGCTTGTCCGCCGCCGTCCTCTTCACCGGCCGGCTCATGTCGCGGCTCCCCAGGCGCCCCGCACAGGAAAGCCCTCACCTTCGAGCAGGCTCATCGTCTCGTACAAAGGGAGGCCGACCACCGCGCTGTGCGAGCCGACGAGCTTCACCGCAAAGGCAGCCGCCAAGCCCTGGATGGCGTAGCCGCCGGCCTTGCCGCGCCACTCGCCCGAGGAAAGATAGCCCTCGATCTCGCGGTTCGAAAGGCGCTTGAACCGCACGCGGGTCTCGACCATGCGCTCGCGGCGCCGATCCTTCGGGGACAGGATGCAGACGGCCGTGTAGACGCGGTGCGCCCGCCCCGAGAGCAGCCGCAGGCAGTCGGCAGCCTCGTCGAGCAACTCCGCCTTGGGCAGCACGCGGCGGCCGACGGCGACGACGGTGTCGGCGGAGACGAGATAGGCCTCGCGCAGGTCGTCCCGACGCCGCGCCGCAGCCTGGACTGCCTCCAGCTTTTCCCGGGCGAGGCGGCGGGCCAGATCGCGGGGCGATTCGGATTTGCGCGGGGTCTCGTCGATATCGGCGGGCAGCAGTGCATCCGGCTCGATACCAACCTGTTGCAGCAACGCCAGCCGGCGGGGAGAGGCCGAGGCGAGCACGAGAGGCGGTCGCGCAGGCCCCCCGGAAACCTGCGGCTTCAGGGCGTCGGAGGTGAGAAGCTCGTTCATCGGCGAGGTCTTACGCCCAAGCCCGGTGGCACCGCAACGCGGTGTCGCCCATCAGACGGCATCCGAGGCTTGCCAAGGGCAAAGCGGCCGTCTAAGACCCGGCACATTCCATCGGGCGTCGCTGCGACGAACCGGATGTGACGCCGCAATAGCTCAGCTGGTAGAGCACCTCATTCGTAATGAGGGGGTCGGGGGTTCGAATCCCTCTTGCGGCACCAGCACCCTTTTTCCCTTTAAAATCAATGACTTAGCCTGAGCTGACCCAAGCCATAGGCACCGTGCTTAGGCACCGCTCACTCCCAGCGCATGCGGAATTCCATCTCCGTGTTCTCGTCCGGGAAATCGAATCGTAGGGTGTTGGCGTACGGCGTCAGGGCGATGCCCCGCTCAACGCACCACGCGACCAGCGAATCGACTTCACCGTCCGGGACGGCCTTCTCCCTCAGCATGTTGTAGGGGAGGAAGCCGCGCTCGATCTCGAACGCGGTGCCGACGCGAATCGCGTGGTTTACCCCACCGAGATAGGCCGAAGCCAGATACCTCTGGCCCTCCTGAAACTGCCCGATCCATTCCGACACGTACACCATCACGAGACCTTCGCGGGTTCGAAGTCTCTGGTACGGCGTGGTCGGGGCGTAATACCGGTCCAATATCATGCACAGCCCCTTCAGATTCAGGGGGCTCATGAAGCATTTTGCATCCCTGAGGGGAACGGTTTTCCGCCACTCGCTCATTGATTGTCTTGAGATAGGCACGGGTCCGGCTCCAAGTGAAGCCGCGAGCGTACTCCCCGAATCGCTGACAAACCTTTGTTCAAATATTCAGCAGCAGTAAATCTTGTACACCTTTTCGCGAATCTGTCAAATCTGAGTATCTATACTTGGTTAGACAAGATATCCTGTACAAGTAAAAGATCACCCAATAACACACGCTTGCCATAGTCTGAAAAACGCGGCATGACTCGCGTTCGTGCTGAGCGCACGAAAAACCCGGCCCGCCCGTTCCAGGGGCAAACCGGGTTTTGATCGAATGGGGTAGGTGAAGACCCCCGTTCTCACAGATTTTTCGAAGGGGTGCAACTCCCCAGGCGAAGCTTTGTCCGGTGCGCTCGGCCCCAATGGACGGGGTCGAAGGGATGTTGATTCAGGAGTCAGCCAACCCGCGTGTGCTGGGGTGGTGGGAGATAATCCGCGGCGATCTCCGGAATCCGACCAAGGAACTGACCGAACTCACCCAGCGCATTTACGCGTCGTTGGCGAGGCGTGAGGTCTCCGAGGAAGACGCCCAGGAAGCCCTCCAAGGAATCCACGACCGCCGGAAGCGCCAGAGAGGCGCAGCGACGAGGCGCCTGTCCGTGGGTGCTCCGCTCATCAAGCGCAAGCCCACGAAGGCGGACGACCGCCCGCGCGCGCTGAAGCGCCGCTACATGGCCAAGGTCGCCTCGATTCCCGCGAACCTCGCTCGGTACTTCTCGACGGCCCAGGTGGCTGTGCTCGGCGTCGTCGGCCTTCAGGTCCGTCAGTTCGCCGCCTGCCAACTCGCCGTAGGGGCAATCGCCGCGAAGGCCGGGGTCTGTGTCCGGACCGTGCAGTCTGCGCTGAGGGAAGCCGCGAACTACGGCCTGCTCGGGATTCGCCGTCGTCGCTACGCCCCGAGCGTCATCACCATCCTCAAGGACGAATGGAAGGACTGGCTGAAAACGTCATCCTCCACCCCTCGGAAAGCCCTTGAAATGAAAGATATTTTAGACCCCCCCAAGGGTGCAAAAATGTGCGACTCTGAGCCCGAGGAGAGCCCTCCGGCCAAGGTCGTCGCGGTCGCTGAGATCGTCGAGGAGCCCATCCCTGACTCGGTGCCCGCCCAGGCCCCTCAGGAGCCCGCTGAGCCCGATGTCCTGGCTTTGGCCAAGACCGCCTTCGACCGCCGCTTGGATGCCCTGCTGGCCAAGGTGGAGCCTGTGCGGCCCGGACCGGCCCCGGTCGAGGAGTCCTACAACCCGAATCTCTCGGAGGTGATCACTCTGTGCGGCTCATGGAAGAACGCGTGGGGCTACGTGGAGGACCTGTCGCCCGCCCGATACCCGAAGGTGTATGAAAAGCCTGCCTACACGGGGCACCGGACCGGAATCAGGCAGGAGGTGCGAGACTGGCTGACGCAGCGCCACGGTGGCGAGTGGTCAATCAAATCGGCCTTCGCGGAGGACGGCCTGCGTCGCATCCTCCTGGGACTCGGCCACCACAGCCATGCGGTCGAGTTCCGGATGCGCTGGAGCGGCCGGTGAACGGAGCCGGATTCCGGTTAACGAGACGTGAGGAATCAGGGTTAACGGAATCTCATCCGAAGCGCTTGCGTAGGGCGAAGCGTTCGTTCTGGTTCACACCCAGGAGGTAGTAGATGCCTCTACGCCGCATCGGGGTGTGCTACCATCCGCCGAATTCGTACTGAGCGGCCCCGAAATGTCAGATTCGATCAACAAGCAGGAGGCTGCGCGCAGATTAATCGAGGCGTCAATCGACCTATTTTTTGACGCCAAGGACAGCCTTGTCGTCTTCAATCTTGCTTACTCTGCTTTCAAAGTGCTCTACGATTTATATCCCCATCATCAAGAAGATGATTTTGCGAAGCAGATCGATGCAGCCCTCGGCAAAAAGGGGTGGCAACATATGTCGGGAACTGCGAACTTCCTGAAGCATGCCGATAAAGACCCTCAGGACGTACTTGAGCACCACCACCCATTTCAGAGTATGGTGATTCTTGTGCTGGCAGTCATTATGTATCGCCGCACATTCGGTGAGTCGTCGGTGAAAATGATGGCTTTCGACTATTGGACGGACGAACTTGTCCACGATGAGATTGGCATCAGGGAAGTCGATGAAAATCCGGGAAGGGCTGAGTTTTCTCGGAATCTGCGAAAACAGATACAAGAACTTCCATTTGGACAGCAAATCATTGCTGGTAAGGCACTGTACGAGCAGTTCATCGAGCACTACGAATCGGTTCGCGCCGCTGTCGAACTAGGTCAAGAGAAAGGTCTCACCATAACTGAGATTATTGACCAGCAAGAATAAACTTATAGACAAAATCAGAATCGGCCTGACTGACGATGGTCAGCGCATGGTCATTTCAAGCAAGCTGGACGGGTATTTGGAAGTATAAATTGATATAGACACAAGTTTGTCCCTCAGGATAAATGTATATAGCTTATCCTGAGAGAAAGAGATGAACCGAAAAGAAACTCAATATAGAATCCTTCAAGCTTACGATTGGATCGTTGAAGATCGGGCGGGTAACGGTCGAGCGGAGCGTCTGCACGGCTACGAACAAGCAGTGCGGCATCGATCGAAGCTCGAATCCTGCGGCAGAGTTCTGACGAGTCCCTACGGGTGCGAGGTCACGCACTGGTGTCGCCGTCCGGCTTGCCCGACCTGTGCGACCTTCTGGGGACGCAAGCTCGGGCGCGCGCTGGTGGCGGCTTGTCCAGACGCCGCTCCTGACGATTATCGGATGGCGACCTTGATCCTCGGGCTCGTGCCAAGGCCGGAGGACGCCTTCGATCAATTCTGGGCTTGGCGTCGGTCCCTCGGCAACGCGATCGATTACCGGCGTCGGGCAGCAGGAATCAATCGAGCGGGATGGCGCGGATTCGGGGCGGCCGGAAGCCTCGAACTCGATCAGTTCGAGGCCGAGGAATTCCTCCGTCTCGGCACCAACAAGCAGGCGCAGTACCGGGCGTTAGGCTTCGAGCCGAAGCGGGCACGGGGGCCGCAATGGGTCACGACCGTGCACGCCCTAGTCCATGTGGGCACGCTCGGCGATGACACTGTGCGGACGTTCTTCCAGGGCGCTGCTCCGGTGGTCCACCTTCAGGGACTCCGCGAGGACAAGGACTTCATCGAGAGTGCCGAAGATATCCTCGGCTACGCGGCGAAGGTGTCGCTCGTGACTACGCTCTCGGGCGGCGAAACGCGGCCGTGGTCGCCGGACGCGATTGCGAGCTACGTCGCTGCGACCATGCAAAGCCATGGGCGTCAGGGATTCAAGGTCTTGATCCGGCCTAAAGGTTCAAGAAGAAAATCAACCGTCGAATCTGCGTTGAGTTATCTTGAGCCAATGCCGATCATTATTTGATTGATGACTTATTCAGATATATACTGTATACTATAATAGTAATAAGAGAGATATTCTATGTGCAAGTTCTACGTTAGTAAGGTGATTGCCGCGCGAGACCTCGCTCCCTTCATTGAGGCCCTCAACTCCCAGACTCGTGACGGCTATGTCGCCGATCAAACACGAGTCGCTCGCGACCTCTGGCTCCTGCGCATTGCGTGCTCTGAACGCGACGACGCTGCCCTCGTACGCGGCCTGTAGGCGATGAGAGCGTGTCGTTCAGTCAGTCACGCAGTTTTAGGCGTTGAGGGTGTTGCCTCACGCGGCTCCGGAGGTGTCTCCCAGCGCGAGTTGCCTCCGCCCTGGTAGCGCGGGCGCTTCTTCGATGGTCCGTTCTGGTAGGCATCGGGGCGGGAGTTCGATGGAGCCACGGGCTTGATGAGACCCGTGGCGTCGGATTCGGTGCAGAGGATTTCCCAGAGGCGCATCCGGTATTTAGCTACCCGCGTCATCGCCCCAGCAGGAGCGTGGTGAGTAGATTCTCCTGTCCAATCCGTCGGAACTGCGCGGCCTTCGTGGAATCCGTTTTCGGATCATACGAGCCGAGACGGCGGAACTGCGCGTCCGAAAGGGCCTGCTGTTTTTCCGCCGATGGATTGCAAAAATACACTGGACTTTGAAAGATCCAGAAGTAGTCTGGTGGGACCACATCCACGCTGCAAACTTTTTCGAGGTAAAAGTGCGAAACTTCATAATTATCCTATCATTTTTGATGAGTTCTTCTTGCGCTTTTGCAGTAGATCAAGTGTCAACCTCAAAATTTATCAAAGTGTCATGCAATCAATCCGCAGCAAGTTTATGTCAATCACAAGCTCATGGATGCATGGACCAAATTTGTAGAAATAGTCCTAACCCTGAAAACTGTCGTGCTGGATGTCTTAACACATACAAGCAATGCAAAGTTACTGCCGGATGCGGCGACTATTAATTAGATGGAGATTTTTGTGACTACTCGATTAAAATTTTGCTCACAGATAACATTGCTTTCTATTTTATTGCTGACTGCGCTAAATTCTTCATTAGTACTTGCAGCTAATGATGAGTGCTGGAGACGTTGTGACAGAAACTTTGATTCATGCACTTCCCCTTGTGGGGCAACAGGGGCTGGTATGCCCGGTATATCCGGAGATCAGCAAAATCAAATGGCAAGGTGCATTGGGGAACGGCGATGCTATCCGAACCTTGATCAATGCAGAGAGATATGCCAAAAAATGTAGAATATCCGAATGTTGACTTCGCACTTGCAGCGGCCCCGCACATAGCGAGGCCGTTCTGCCTTGTTTTAATCCTAATGATATATCCGAGCACGTAGAATCTCGCGTCTTTCAGCGTCTGACGATTCGCCATCCGCTCCTCAGCCCCGGATCGTGATCTCGACCGCCTCGGTCGTGACCCCGAAGGCGTTGGCGAGCCCTTCCTTGGCCCGCGCGATGGTGAGCGTGAACGGGGCGTCCTCGGCCTGCTCGATTTCCTCGATCTCCGCGACGGCGGCCTCGGCAGGCGCGGGCATCGGCTGGAAAGTGAGGGTGTCGGGATCGATTCCGAGGTCCTCCAGCGTCGTGTAGCGCACCGGATTGCGCCATCCCTGCCAGACCTGAGGGACCGCGACCTCAGCGTACTCGCTGATCTGGATGAGCCAGCGGTGCTCCCAGCCCGGCTCAGGCGAAGGGATGATGTCCTTCACGCGGCCGACAAGGAAGGCTGAACCGTGCGGTTCGGCCCCTTCCGCTGCCGGGTTGTTCGCGTTTCGGCAGCACACGACCCAGGGAAAGGTCCGGGCGTGCGGGCGATTGAGTGCCCACGAATTGGTGCCCCCGATCGCGAGGATATACTCACGAGACTTGAAGGTAAAAACCGCGATAGCTTTGTCTGACATGTGGATACCCTCGGCCTAATAAGCCCTTAGTTTATGCCGCATGCTGCCGTTTGGCGCAAGGGGTTATCCGCGATTTATCGGCTTTTTATCTAAAAACTATCGACCCGTGACGAGTTGCCTTCAGTGCGGCAGCGGGATGCCGTGAGCGAGGAGCCGGGCCTTGGCGGCCTCCACGGCATCGGCCGGGTAGGGTCGGCTGATTCCTATCGACGATGGTGCCGCCGCTGCTGCGCGGCGGTGACGAGGCATCCGTCATCGGAGACGACCGCGTAAACGTTGAGCCAGGGCTCGACCATGCGCAGGCTACGTGGGCCGCCGAGATGCCGGGTCAGGCGTCGGCGCGCAGCCTTGTCGAAGATCAGGCGCTCGGCGCCGCCCGCCCGGATCGGTGAGCCGAACGCCTCCAGCAACTCGATCACCAGGGGCGGAATCGCGCGCTGCTGGAGGCGTTCCTGGGCGTGGGTGCTGAGGGGACTCGCGATCATGACAGCCTCTGAAGGAGTGCGGGTCAGAGCAGGAATTCTCGTGGGAGCGCGGCTGGTCGCCCGGCCGCGCTCAGGTTCAAGGATGTAGGTCAGTCGAGGTTGAAGTACCGGCGCAGCGACTGATGCGTGATGGGGGTGACGGCGTAGCGGCAATCGCCAACGCTCCAGTCGCTCCAGGCGAGCATGAAGGCGCTGGTGTCGCCGGTCACGGTTCGGGTTCGCATCGTCGTCCGGGACTGGAAGTGCGAGGGATTCTCGATGCCCACCTCGTGCAAGAGCGAGACATCGATGATGGGGCCGTGCTCGGCGAAGACCTTCAGGCCGAGCTTCGTCTTGTCAGATGCCGCAAGCATCCACGTCTGAATCTGCTTGAACGTAAGGTCGGCCCGGTCCTCCCAATCGAACATCTTGGCGAGGGCGGGATCGATGTCGGAGGGGAGCGAGGGGGCGTATGCCTTCTCGCTCTGAGGCACGGTGGGAGCAGGAATGCCCTGCAACTGAGCCAGCAACTCGGCCTGGGTCTGGGCGCTGAGGGTGGCGAAGTCTTCAGCGGAGATTGTGATCATCATGGCGTAAGGTGGTTACCGTTTTGCCCCATCTTGGGGGGCAAGGCGAGATATACACCGAATCTCCGGGGCCACAATGCCATCTTGTCCCACGGTGGCAAATTTTTGGGTCGAGATGGTCCGCTGCCTTCGCGAGCACGACTACAGCTACTCGGGCCAGTCCTCCGACCGGCCGTAGAAGCCCAGGACGCGCCGCGTTTCGCGCTCGATCAGGTCGTCCTCGCTCTCCCAATCGGGCAGGCCCTCGCTGTCCCGCCACTGTTCGGCCAAGGCGAGGAATCCAGGGCCGGGCCGGGTGACGCCGGGCGTCTTGCGGTGGACGAGGACTGAGAGCAGGTGGCGGTCCTTCTTCGTCAGCGCCCAGGTGATCTCCGAGACGCGACCCAGGATGGCGCCGATGGCGGTGCGGTCGGCCGGGACGCGAGGCGAGAGGCCGACGAGATTCATCACGGGCTCGTAGAAGACGTGCGTCTCACCTCTGCGGGCGAGCTTCTCCAGATACGCGCGCACCACCGCGACCTTGCGCTCGAACTCATGCCGGATCGCGATCACGCTGGAGGCGCGAACGTAGCGCGTGCCATCAATGCGGACCTCGTCGAGGTGGCCCAGGCGAACCTTGCGGTCGATGGCGGCGCGGCTGACACCCTGGTGGTCGGCGGCCATCTGGAGCGGCAGGATCGCGAGCGACGGATCAACCTCCAGCCGTTCGAGGTACTCGGCGACAGTGCCGTCGAACACGGGTTTGATGGCCATGGACTTATTACCTATATAACGAATTGCTCAGCGTAGTAAGCTCTACGTCAAGTCATCCGTCAAGATAAGGATTGAAAGAATTTCTGAGCTTCGATAATGACGCTTATCGCAGCCCAGGCGGGCAGCGGCTGGCCCAGGGGCGGATCATGGCGGGAGCGGACGAGACCGGGCCGGACGCGCTCGACCGCCACACCGCCGAGGCGGCCCGGCTGCACTACGAGCAGGTCGCGCGACTCCTGCGGCCGCGGGCGCGTGGCGCGGACACCGCCCGCGCGGTCCGGCTGCTCCTCGTCCTCGGCGACTGCCTCGATGGTCTGCGCGGGCACCAGCGACGGCTTGCGGAGGCGCGGCCGTGAAGCCGACCGCAATGAGAATAGGAACGTAGCGAGATGAGGACCTATCGCCTGCATCGCGGCTGGCGCGAGCCGAACGGCCTCATCACCGATCACGTTACGCTGGGGCGTACCATCACGGCGGTCACCGCCAGCGCTGCCATGGCTGTGGCGTTGGCCGAAGGCGACTTCCTTGTCGATGACGAGACCAACCTCGCGTGGCTGACGGACGACCAGGGAGCTATGGTCTGGTCGCTCCGGCTCGATGATGAGGACATCGTGGATGCGCGGGGAGAGGCCCGATGACCATGCTCCCCGTTCCCACCTCGGCGAGCATTCTTGGCCCCGCCCTCGACCTTGATGCCGTAGTCGAGCGGGCGGCCGGGCTTGCCCGGCAGGCGCGCGCACCGAACACGCTCCGAGCCTACGAGAGCGACTGGCGAGAATTCGAGCGCTGGTGCGGTGCCCAGGGCTTCGACCCGATGCCCGCCCCACCGGCCGTGGTCGGGCTCTACCTCGCCGCGCACGAGCGCCTGTCCGTCGCCACGCTGTCGCGGCGGGTCAGCAGCATCGCCGCCCGGCACCGGCAGGCCGGACACAGCCTCGACACCCGCCACCCGGCCATCACCGACGTGCTGCGCGGACTGCGCCGCGAGCGTGGCTCCGCCCAGCGCCGTGCCGAGGCCCTAACCGTGGGACACCTCCGGCAGGTAGTGGCTGATCTCGGTGACGGTCTCGGTGATCGTCGCGATCGCGCCCTGCTGCTGGTCGGCACGGCCGCCGCGCTCCGGCGCTCGGAACTCGTCGCTCTCGACGTGACCGACGTTGCCGTGCTGCCCGAGGGACTGCGGGTGACGATCCGCCAGAGCAAGACCGATTCCGAGGGGCACGGGGCCGTGCTCGCGGTCGGCCGCACCGGCCGCCTCACCTGCCCGGTCGCCGCCTACGAACGGTGGCTCGCCGCAGCCGGGATCGTGGAGGGGGCGGCCTTCCGTGCCGTCGATCGCCACGGTCGTCTCGGTGGGCGGCTGTCCGGCAACGCCGTCGCCCTGATCGTCCAGCGCCGCGCCACCGCCGCCGGGCTCGATGCGGCAGCTTTCAGCGGTCACAGCCTGAGGAGCGGATTCGCTACGAGCGCCGCCCGCGCCGGGCTGGGCGAGTTCAAGATCGCCGCGCAGACCCGACACGCCTCGCTCGCCGTCCTGCGCCGCTACGTGCGTGAGGGCCGCCTGTTCGAGGAGAACCTCGCTCAGGAAATCGGTCTCTGAACGAGAAGGCCCGCACCGTTGCCGATGCGGGCCATTGCTGTCGGCCGATCTCGCGATCGGTGTGACGGCTACTTGGTCTTGGTCGGGTCCGTCAGGATGAACCGCTGGCCGGGGGCCTTCGTCGGGGGCAGCGGTTCGTTGCGCACCACGGTGCGCTCGATACCGGTACGCCCAGCACGGGGGCCAACGATCTCGTACTGTCCAGAGCGCCACGCAGAGGCCCTGACGATTCCCCGGCTCCGGCAGGTTCTCGACCGGATCGGAGACAGCCTCGGCGACCAGCGCGACCGTGCTCTCCTCCTCGTCGGCACGGCCGCCGCCTTGCGCCGCTCGGAACTCGTCGCCCTCGATGCCGCCGACATTACGGTGCAGACCGAGGGCCTGCGGCTCACCATCCGACGCTCGAAGACCGACCAGGGCGGCGAGGGCGCGGTGCTTCCCGTGAATCGCACCGGTCGGGTGACCTGCCCGGCCGCCTACGAGGCATGGCTGGCCGCTGCGGGAGTCAGAGAGGGGAGCGGTGTTTCGTGGCGTGGACCGGCACGGGCGGATCGGCGGGCGCTTCTCGGGGCAGGGCGTGGCCCTCATCGTCCAGCGCCGCGCCGCCGCCGCTGGGCTCGACCCGGACAGCTACTTTGGCCACTCGACGCGATCAGGGTGTACCACCTCGGCTGCGACGGCCAGCATAGAGGAGCGAGGGATAATGCGTCAGACCGGTCACCGTTCGGTCGCGGTAGCTCGCATCGCCATGTACGCGACGGCGAAGGCGGGGTGCGCAACCTCACTACTGAAGTTGAACTCCGACCGAAGCTCAAAAGTTATAAATACCTGTAACGGATTGATACTTAGTTTTATTTGATCGTGATCTTTAGCTCGCTTTTCAATTTAGTGCGCTTCGACTCAGAAATGGCATAGTATAAAACCTGTCTAAGTGCAGGCAGTTGAGTTGCAGATAGTTTGTCGCGATAAAGCGTAACAATTAGGAGAACGACCGATTCAATGGTTTTTCTCTCCCGCGTAGCCCACATTCCAATCTTTGCTGCTTCCGTTTTCCAGAGCAGTATTTCCGCTGCGCTATCCGTCATGCGAAAGCTTGCGGCGGACCCATGTACCGCCTGCGATAGAGTTGCGTATTCCTCTTTGATCGCTTCAAGCCCTGATAAAGCAGCCGGAACGCCCTGCAAGTGCGGGTGATCAAGGAAGTACTTCGTCAAGTCTGTGAATCCGATTCGGAATTTTCCTTGTCCCCACAGTTCAAGCTCGATTGGATGATCTTTGTAATACAGCGCCGCAAGGCAGTTTTCAATAAAGCTTCGCAGGGCTTTGAGGGAGGATCGCCACGCGCCAACTGAAGCATTTACATGGGAGACAAGCGTGTCATTGTGTGCCTCGAAGAAGAAACTTGCGCTATCTGGCGACAGATTAGGCATTATAATGTCGTGCTTGATGCCATTTAGCGCACTGATACGACGGTAGCTTTCAAGATAGAACTTATTGCCCTCCAGTGCCTTAACATTCTCGCTTGCCTGTTGCTTCCACTCGGTGCTGAACTTTGCGAAGTTCGCTGCCAACTCATCTTCAAAGGCGCTCATTTCACAGTCATCAGAAATTGCAATGCCTTCATTAACTCTGGCGATGTGCTTGAGCGAGATTTTTGCGCTGCCCTCGTCAGCACGTTTCTAGCCTCGGGATTGCTCTCAAGATACTTGAGTAGACGGCCCAAAATATTTCTGGACGAATCTTTCGGGCTCACAGCAACATCAAACCTGTTTTCTTTGATCAGAGTGATCCATTGATTTTTGTCGAACTCAGAAAGTGCCACAAGCATATTCAGAGCCGGGAGCGCGTTGGATTGATCTACATTGGTTTTCTTTGGGTTGATGCTGAGTGAATCAAGCTCTTGATTCGAGGCCGAGCGAAGAATGCTGGCGAGAGCTTCGAGTGCCGTGGCAAGTTCATGGGTTTTCATTTAAGGCCAAGCCCCGCAAGTATCTCAGCACTGACAGACCCGAACTCGTTCACAGCATCCTTGTCGCCCATCTGAAATACAGAGATATTTTTTGAAGTGGCTTCGCTTACTGCTGATCGTTCGCGTATCTCCGTCTGGAACACCTTGTTGCCAAAGGTAGTCCGAAGCGACTCCATTGTCTGTGCACGATAGAAGGAAGGGCGGCCCACCCGCGACATGGCTATGCCGACGTGCTTAATGGGCGACTCCAGTTCCTCAGAGAATTTCGCGACACGGGTAAGGAGTAACGCAATCCCGAGACTGGATAGGAAGTCAGGAGATACCGGAACAACATAATGTGTACTGAGCGCCAGCGCATTTTGCGTAGGAACCGTTAAGTTGGGAGGGCAATCGCAGATAACTATATCATAGTTATCGACGATGTCTTTCAATGCCCTGCGTAGTTTTGTCTCTCTCGCGTTGGCGGATCCCAAATCAAGGTCAATTGTAAACAGGTCGAGGTGATAAGGAATTAAATCAACGTTCTTGAATACATCTTTTTTTTATAACGGTAGCCGGGTCCTTTGCTGTTCCCTCTGCGCTGGAATGATTCCGGACACCAAGTAAGTCAGCAACAGTTCCGTGCTCTGCTGCGTGCTTTTGCCAATCCTCGGGCGATATGCAGGAAAATGTTGCGTTTGTCTGCGGATCGAGATCGATCAGCAACGTTTTGAGATTATTGATCCCGCAATATGCTGCAAAATTAACCGCAAGGGCGGTCTTGCCTACGCCGCCTTTCAAGTTAACGCACGCAACGATCTTAACTTTACTTGACACATGCATTCCTTTCATGGCGATACTAAAATCAAGCTTCTTTTACTTCCTCAGAAGGCTCGCCTTGATCGGAATTCACGTGGCTCGATTCACTTGTCGCACCATGGCCGCAGCCACATGGCTGCATCCGTTTCGACATCGAGTATCCTCCCCTATGCGCACGGAAAAGTCGAGGCAGACCGTCTGAGTGAGACGAGTAGCCCTCAGCCTTTTCACAAGATGCACCTGCCACGCGCGGCCTTTGAGCAGCACCGCGGTAGCGCGGTAAGGGAAGGCTACTATCGGGCGAAATCCTGATGCTATTCAGTAGCTAATTTCGTCGATCCAGCGCTTCAGCACGCGCATCGAGAACATGCCGTAGTTCCCGTGGTCGCCGTTCTCGTGACCGACAATCTCCTTCTGGATGTCGAGTGGGCACCCGACCTCCCGCAGGCGCGTGTGGACGCGGTGGCGAAGGGAGTAGACCACCTTGCGCTCGTCCTTGGTCACGAACCGACGCACCGCCCGAAGCAAGTTCTTCGAGATGTTCTTGAGGTTGGGGTCCTCGAACAGCGGACCGGTGATTTTCGCAGGGATGTGAGGGAGCAGGCAGTCGGGCAGCGGCACGCGGCGCTTGCTCGATTCGGTCTTCGCGCCGACCTTCACGTAGCGAATCCCGCCTTCCTCGAACTCCTCACGAATCGCGAACACCTCGGAATGGCGCATGCCGGTGGCGGCGAGGATCAGCCACATCAGCCGCTCATCCTTGCCGAGCTTCGGCAGCATGAGGGTGGTGGCCACCTTCATGTCGTTGGCATCGAAGCACAACCGCTCCAGCTTGTCGTCCTTGTGATCGACCACCTTGAAGAACGGATTCCCTTTCAGGTCACCCGTCTCGTTGGCGTGGTTGATTGGTGCGGCGAGGAAGTTGACCCGCTTCACCACGGTCGCGGTCTTCAGATTCTTGTTCCGAAGGAAATCCACGTAGGCACGGCCGTCGGTGCGGTCGCAATTCTTGATCAGCTTGCCCCCGGTGAACGCCTTGAACTCCGCCCAGGTCGAGCGGGCCTCCGCCGCATAGGTGCCCTCCGGATCGTGACCCTTGAAGCGTAGGTACTCATCGAGAAGCCCGAGATCGTTATCCACAGGTTTCGGCCTCGGCTTCGGTGCGTCACTCGGCTCGAAGCGCTGGGTCAGACTCAGGATGAAGTTGTCCTCCTCCCCGATCAGCACGCCGTCTTTGAGGAACTTGGCCGTCACGTTGTCGGCGAAAACCTCAGTGCCGTCCGGCAGCTTCGAGAACCCGACCGGGTGCCTCGTCTGAATCGACTGGACCTTGTACCTTCGGCCGCGCCGATTGGCCTCCTCCAGTAGGTCCATCTTGTGGGCCTGGATCATCGGCAGGGCCTTGATCTCGGCCTCGTGCCGATCGGGCGTGCCCAGGCTCTTACGAACCATGGGGCGCTCCATCGAGGCAGGGTACTGGAGCTTGATCCACCAGTTGATGGAATCGGCCTTCCGGTAGAGGTAGCCGACGCTCTTGGGCATCAGACCCACCCCTCGCGCTGGTAGGCATCGACCATCCCGAGCACACCGTCGCGCAGGCGCTCGATCTCGTTGGTCCAGTACCGGTCCTCGGTCTCCTTCGCGTGGGTCCGCAGCCCATCCTCGATGAGTTGCTGCTCACATTCCTCGGGCGTGCCGCTGTAGATGTCGTCGGCGATCTTTCGCGCGAGGCGGAGCGCCTTCGGGGGGAGATTCAGGTCCTTGAGGGTGGTCATCAGACGCTGACCTCCACGCTGGCCTCGCCGTGGTGGACATGGAATCCACCCTTCTTGGCGGCCTTCCACAGAGCGAGTTGCGTCTCCCCCTCGAACCCCTGGCGGCGCAGGTAGGTATCGATCCGCTCATGCATGTCATCCTCGCTCTGGAACAGCGAAGACCAGAGAATCCGGTTGTTCCGGACGACCGCACCGAATTTGAACGGGACACGCATTGAATCGCTCTTAGGCACCGTGGACAGGCACCCAATTTAGGCACCGTGTTAGGCACCGTAAATAGCGTTGAAATTACTGAGTAATTTCGTTGTTAAGGGGATATGGATTCCCCTCCCTCTTGCGGCACCAGCTTTCTCAAGCATTTTGCCCTTCCCTGGTGTGAGATTTCACCCTGGACATCGCTTGATGGGTTCAGTGGGGGCGCAATCGAAAGACGATCACTGCGTCGCTCGGATCGCGGGGGTTTAACGCCCCATCGAGGCGGGATGCCGAGATGATTCGGCTCCGATGCGCGCTGATACGCCAAGGCGTGTTGAACATTGTCGGCGTACCCGCGCCTGGATCAGGCGGGTAGAATCCATGGTTCGACGGTGTGTCGGGTGAATGGTGAGGCCGGACTTGTCGGCAGAGAGCCACGCGCCGAAGCAGGTCGGAACTCACATTGCCAATCTGCTGCCCGTCCAGTCCCCCGCTGTCGTCGGGCAGGCCGACGGCACCGCGTTCACAACGGACCCTGTGAAGGCGGGATTCACCAGAAGCGCCCGGTCGGCGACCGGCGGCTTCAGCTTGCCGTTCTCATCCTCCAGTTGCTTGAGGCGCGGGATCTCCGGGACGCCTACGCCGACGAACTGATTCTTCCTGTGATAAAACGTCGGTTCGGACACGCGCATCTTCCGGCAGACCTCGTCCATCGAGGTACCGCTTCACTCGGCGGCGCCGGATCGGCTGCTCTGCAGCGAGACGCAGGTTCGCACCATGTCGCTCAGCGTGAGATCCTTGGTGTCGCCGATGTTGGCGACCTCTTCCAGGCAACGCATGAAATAGCCGCTGTCGAGTCCCGGCGAGAGCGTGCTCATCGATTTCCCGACGCGGTTGGTGAAGTCGATCTTCTCGCTTGCTCCGGCGCGCGGCCATAGCGACGCCTTGTCGTCCATTTTCAGCCGGGTTGCCGCCAGCGACGGGCTGAAAAGAGTCAGCGCCGTCAGGATACCCATTGCTGCCGCTCGGCCCATCGTCGCGCTCCCTGTCGTGGCGTCGGCAGGGTTGCCGACCGACCGCGGGCCCAACGCTACGACGTTCGCTGACGTTGCACCGGGCCTCAAATACGCGAGGAAATTAAGCTATTTCTCAGAGACTTATCCGCCGTGAGAGTCGGCACGGCGCGTCCGGGTATCGTCGGCGCCGGGCCAATTTCCTAAAGCATCGTCCTGGATACTCGATCCAGGACGATGCTTGAGGCTCTTGTTTTCGCATCATCATTTTTTTCGAAAGCCGGCAACCACCTATCGGGACGATGCTCTAGCGCGAGCTGCCACCCCCGCTTCCGCCACCCGCGCTGCCCTGCGGGACGGCACGCTCCGGCTGACCGGCATTGCCGCCGGCCGCCGAGTTGGTGGTGATGGTGTCGGCGCCCGTGGCGCCGGGCGCGATGATATAGTCGACGGTATTCCCGGTCGTGTTGGTCTGGCGCTGGATAATCGTGCCCGGTGGGAACGGCCCTCCGGGGAGGCCCGGGGGGCCAGCCTGCGCGATGGCCGCGCCAGAGCCGAGGCAGCTCAGAACGGTGACGGCGAGAGTGATGCGGTGCATCGACGAGCTCCTGAGAGAAAGGGCGCCTTCGCACATCCCGAGGGCGGGCGAAGGATCCGCTATCCGCAAGGCAAGTCCTCTATCGGCCGTGCGGTTTCCCGTGAGGCCTGCGGCGTGGTGGCGACACGCGCAGGCGGCCCTGTGCGTGGTTCACCACGCGATCGTGTAGGCGACCTCCAATGAGCGCGGGCGCCCGAGAACCCAGGCGGTACCGATGCCGTTCACGGCGCTGCCATCGACCGGGTAGACTTTGTCGAACAGGTTGAAGACCCGCAGCGACAGGCGGGAGCCGGCGGTGACTTGGTGGTCGAGGCCGAGATTCACCAGCGTGTAGGCCGGTCGCCGCGCGGTGTTGCCGAAGTCGGAAAAGACTTCGCCGACATGCTGGAGGCCGACGCGCCCCTCCCAGTCGCGGGCGAAGGCCCAGTTGACCCAGAGATTGGCCACCTGCTCCGGCACGTTGATCGGCTGATTGCCGGCATAGGAGACGGCAACCCCGCCGACATTCTGGGTGAAGTCGTCGTACTGCGCGTGCAGCAAGGCCAGGTTGGCATCGATGCGCCAGCCGGGGGCGGGGAGCCAGGAGAGCGCGGCCTCCGCGCCGAGAGAGGATTGCTGGCCGACCTGAGTCGAGACCGTCGGCTGGCCCGGAACCGCCGAGATCAGGTTGTCCTTGACGATGCGGTAGCCGGCCAGGGTCCACTCGACGGCGCCGCCGAAGACGAGGCCCTTGGCGCCGACCTCGACCTGGCGACCGGTCGAGAGTTCGAAGCCGGCCAGCGATTGCGAGAGGGTGATCAGGCTGTTCACCGGATCCGTCGCGGTGGCGTATTGCGCGTAGAGCGATGTGTCCGGCGTCGGCTCGTAGAGCAGCGCGAAGCGGTATCCGAGGGCGCGGAAGGAGCGCTCGAAGGTCGCGCCGCTGCGCAGATCTTCCCGGTAGAGACGCGGCGCGTCGAAGCGCACGCCGGTGAGGAACGACAACCGGTCGGTCAGGAACAGCCGATCCTCGGCGAAGACCGAAGCCTGGTTCGTGCGCGTGGCGTAGCCCGGGCTCGCCCGCCCTTCCGGCGGAAAGAAGCCGGGATCGTAGCCGTTCAGGGGCACGCTCGTCGGCGTTTCGGAGAAAGTGAAGTTGTTGGCGTGGCGGAAGCTGACGTGATTCACGTCGAAGCCGGCCGAGAACGTGTTGGCGAACCCGAAAAGGGCACCGCGGAACGTCGCGTCGAACCGATTCCCGACCTGTTCCTGGCTATGATAGATTTCGAGATAGTCGGAGCGGTCGACGAGGCCAGTTGCCGGGTTGAAGCGGTACTGCTCGACGTCGCGCCAATGCCGGCGGCTTTGAAGACGGTAGGCAGTGTTGCGCACCGTCACATCCGCCGAGGGGGTCCACTCCGTCCGGAACTGCGTCCAGTTGTCGGTCCAGGCGATCTTGGAATCGCGGACGTTGTAGTTGTTGAAGCGGATGGCGTCGGGGACACGCCCGTTCACCAGCGGCGTGCCCCAGTAGCGGGTGGGCTCCTGGTAGCCGAGATCGTGGCTGAGCGTGAAGGCGAGATCCGGATTCGCTTGGAGCGTCAGTGCACCCGAGACCGCGAGGTTGCGGAAGTCGCCCTCCGGCGTGATCCAGCCGTCGGCACGGTTACCGCTGACATTGAGGCGATAAGCCAGGGCTTCGCCGATCGGCCCGGTCGAATCGACCGCCGCGCGGGCGATGCCGTCCTCGCCGAGCCCGAAGCGGGCGACGTTGAGCGGCGTGAACAGCGGCTTCTTCGAGACGACGTTGACGATGCCGCCGATGGCTCCGTCCCCATAGAGAACGGAGGCTGGCCCGCGCAGCACCTCGATGCGCTCCACGTTCCACGTATCGAAGGGGAAGGTGACGGTGTTGGCGCCGACGTAGAGCCGGGTGCCGTCGAACAGCGTCTGGATCGAATTCTGCCCGGCAAAGCCGCGAGCGGTGAAGAACCCGAGTCCATTGCCCGGCGAGCCGAAGGCCGTGATGCCAGTGCCGTTCTGCGACACGGCCTCCAGCACGCTGGTCTGACCGCGCAGACGTATGGTCTCGCCCGAGATGATGTCGAGACTTGCGGGCGTTTCCAGCGGCGTGAGACCGAGCCGGCTCGCCGAACGCGACGGCGTGCGCAGGTTGAGGCCGACCGGCGAGGACTGCGTCAGACTCGGCGTCCGCAGGGCTGCGGCGGCGTCCGCGCCGACGGCGTCGGCCGGTGGATTGGCGAGCAGGCCGATCCCGGCGCCGCCTTGCACCGCGATCTCATCGAGATGCGTCAGCGGTGCTTGGGCCCGAACCGGACCGGACAGAGTGAGGGGGAGGGCGGCGAAGACGGACAGGAAGGGCCGGCCGCAGGAGCGGCGGTGAAGGGGGGACATGATGGAAACGATGCCTCGGCAACGACGGTGGCACGTCACCGCGACCGAGGCCGGTCCACTGCCGGCCATGGGCCTTCAGCGTCTCGACACCTGCTGGGACACCCCGCCCGGCATGGCTCGCGTGTGACCACGGCTGACGGCAGGTCTCCTGGCTCGCGGGTCGTCGCCCTCCATCGTCTTCCCAGGCGAGGCGCGCCCAGTGACGTGGTGATGAAGGACTCTCCGCTCACAGTTGCGGGGGCAGCCGCGGGATCGAGCTCGAAAGCCCTCTACCGCGTTCCCTTTTGATCCCTCACGGGAACCGTCAACGGTCAAGCTAAGGCCAAGGCTACGCTTCGGTCAATGCGCCCGGCGCGTTTCGGGAGACCGGTGTGAGGGGCGATCCACAATCGCGGACCATGCCGCGAGCGAAACGGAACGGCAGCCGAAAAGAAAAAAGGCCGCCCCGAAGGACGGCCCGAAGTCTAGGGAGGAAACGCCCAAGAAGGGCTGCAGGACCGCGACGCCATCGCGATCCGGCATGGCCCTGATTTCTCAGTTTGCAGTGCACAAAGCAATCGCTGGCGCGTCGGATCGGGCATGCATTCCTCGCATATGTTCGGTTCCGATCTCCCCCGGTCCGGCGGAGCCATTCTGCCGCCCAAGGGTTTCGGTCCTCCGAATGCTTCCTCATGGATGCCAGAGATGCCCCGTTGGATGCTCGCTTTCCCCGTCGTGCTGATGATCCTTGCAGGGCTCGTCGTCTTCGCCTTCACGCGGACCGGCCCGACCGACAACCAGAATACCCACGCTCCCCAGACTGGACAGACCCGCTGACGCCGCCGAGGTCCGGAACGCGCCGGCCCCGGAGCCATTCCGGCCCACAAATTGCGAGGATCGGTGCGGTCAGAATCGTTCGGTGGGGTCCTCCATGCGGATCGGATTCGTTCTCGTCTCGAGCGTCCTCCTGCTTCCCTCCGGGGCTTACGCATTCGAGGCGCATGCGGACGCAGCGGCCTTCGCGGTGGCGGCCCGTCACCATGTCGGTGAGCGCTTCACGCTCGATCATTGCCACCTCGTCCAAGCGACCGACGACGAGATCACCTGCATCGGCCTGTTGCCGGAGGATGCGGCCGGCAATGTCCGCTTGGCCGGCAAGCTTCTGATCCGGGTTGCGGCCGCGGAGACGAGGGGCCGCACACGTGCCCTCGCGCTGTGCGCCGGTGGCGCTCTGGACGAGGCCTGCGAGGTGAGCGTTGCGGGTGAAGTGTTCGACGCCTCCCCTTCGTTCGGACTCGGCGAGGCCCATCTGATGGGCCTGCGCGAAGCGACGATCTGCTGGCCGGACTGAGTGTTTCTCACAAGACTCCCGCCGCGCTGTCATCGCCGGAGCGAGTACGGTCAGGGACCGGGAGTTTTGTGAGGCACTCTGAGTCCGGCGAAGGTCTATCTAGCTAGCCTGATCCTGCCAGCGCGGTACGCGCGCACCGATGTGAGGCCGATCTCTAGCGGTGGACCCGCGTGAACCCTCGAGGATCTAGTGCGTTCGAGCTCCAAGGGAGTTTGTCGATGATCACTCGTCTCTCGTTCGCTGCGGTTCTGGTCGCGGCTCTCGCCACCTCCGCCGCCGCCCAAGGGCCGGCGCAGACCGGAACCGGAGGTGGTCCGACTTCAACCATCTACGCGCCGAACACCTCTGCCGTCGGCCAGACCATGCCGCCCGCCGGGGCGGGCGGCGTGCAGCGCGACGAGGGTAATCCCGATCGCGAGACCGCCATGGAGAAGAAGGACGACAAGATCGACACCGGAATCTGCATCGGCTGCGACAAGTAGTTCCCGCACGCCGAGGCGCGGCCTCCTGAGCGTTTACGCCCGATTCATTCCGACCAGCGCAAAGCCGCGGCGGCGGCCAGGGTGCCGACCACCGCCGCGATCAGGCTCAGGGCGGCCAGCACCGTCAGCGGGGTCGTGAACGGCACCGTGCCGCCCAGTGCAGCCTCCGCGGCCGAGACCCCGAAGATCAGGGTCGGGACCATCAGGGGCAGCACGATGATGGCCAGGATCAGGCCGCCCCGACGGATGGTGGCGGTCAGCGCCGCGCCGACCGCGCCGATGAAGGCCAGCGCCGGCGTGCCCAGGGCCAGCGTCAAGGCCGTGGCACCCATGGCTTTCGGGGAGAGGGCCACCAGCAGGCCGAACAGCGGCGAAGCGAGCGCCAGGGGCAGTCCGGTGGTGAGCCAGGAGGCCAGGACCTTGGCCAGCACCACCATCTCCAGAGGCACGGCAGCGCCGGTCATCAGGTCGAGGGAGCCGTCCTCTTCGTCCGACTGAAACAGTCGGTCGAGACCGATCAAGGTGGCCAGCACCGCCGAGAGCCAGAGGATCGCGGGGCCGATCCGCGACAGCAGGTTCATGTCGGGCCCCAGCGCGAAGGGCACCAGCACCACGATCATCAGGAAGAAGACGAGCGAGAGCGCGCCCGAGCCACCGACCCGCGCGGCCAATTTCAGATCGCGGGCGAGGAGGGCGGAGAAGGCACGGATCACAGCCAATCCTCCGCCTCGGACGCTGCTTCAGAGGCTGCCTCGGGTGCTGCCGGGCCGATGCGCAGCTCGCGGGCATCCTCCAGGCCGAGGGCTTGGTGTGTTGCAGCGACCACGAGCCCCCCTTCGGCCCGGTGACGTTCCATCAGTCCGGCGAGAACCGCCTGCGAGGCGAGGTCCAGGGCAGCGGTCGGTTCGTCGAGCAGCCAGAGGGGGCGGCGGCAGACGAGGAGGCGCGCCAGCGCCACCCGGCGCCGCTGCCCCGCCGAGAGATAGCCGACCGGCAACCGCGCGACGTGCGGCAGGCCCATCGCCTCCAGGGCGACCTTCGGTGAGGCGGCGGGATTGCCGAGAAGGTCGCGGGCGAATTCGAGATTCTCGGCGGCCGTCAGCGCCGATTTCAATCCGTCCCGGTGCCCGACGACATGGAGGCATTCCGGCAGGTTCGCCTCGCCGATGCCCTCGGCACGAATGGTGCCGGCATCGGGCTTGAGGCGGCCGGACAGCATCGTGAGCAGGCTCGACTTGCCCGCGCCGTTGCGCCCGGTGACCATCAGGCCTTCGCCGGGTCCGAGCGCGAACGAAAGGCCGGAGAAGATGCGGCGTCCCGAGCGGCGGCAGGCCAGATTCTCGACGATCAACCGCACGGATCGGCCTTCGATGAGGGAGAGGTCCGCACGCTTCGTCTCGGTCCTGGCTGTCGGATCGCCTCGCCTGGCGCGAGGAGAATACCGGGACATCTCGCGGGCGGAGAGGCCGGTCTCGTGCGGCCTATAGCGGATCGTTCGGTGCCGCGCGAACCGCTCGGGCCGCCGACGCATTGATCGGTGATGCCGCACGGCAGTTTCACGGGACGGGCTTCCATGGATGCCGAGACGGCCGCGCGGGCTCCGCCCCACCCGTCGGAAGAGGATTTGGCCCGCGATCCCGCCGCCATTGCCGGGCGCGCGCACTGGGGGGCGCGACTCGCACGCCTGCCTCCATACCAACGCGCCGCGTTCTGGGATGCGGTGCGACGCTGCTGCGCCCTGGCCGCCGACGGGCATGGGACGCATCGATCGGGCGCGGCCGCGATATCAGTCGCGCGCCTGTGTCATCGGACCAGTAGCGGCCAATTTCGAAACGTTCTATAGACCGGCCCAGGCTGCGCCGCGCGATCATTCAAGGGCGTCCAAACCGCCCCTCGCGCACCATCCTGAGTGTCATTCGCGGGCCTCCCGGCCGCCGGGAGTTCCCCGAGGGCACTCGCTACCCGGGCACCCCCGGGGCGGCGCGCGCTCCTTGGAGCGCCTCCGGCCGAACACCTCTCGTGGCGCAGGTTATGCCTGCTCCGTGTTCGCTAACGCCAGCTCAGGACCCGACTCGCCGTGGCATCCCTCGACAGCTTCAAAGCTCGCCAAACGCTTCAAGCAGGCGGCAAGACCTACACCTACTACTCGATTCCCGAGGCGGAGAAGAACGGCTTGGCCGATTCGACCGCCCTTCCGTTCTCGATGAAGGTCATCCTCGAGAACCTCCTGCGCTTCGAGGACGACCGCTCGGTCAAGCGGGCCGATATCGAGGCCGCCGTCGCGTGGCTCGGTAACCAGGGCAGGGCCGAGACCGAGATCGCCTTCCGCCCCTCCCGCGTGCTGATGCAGGATTTTACGGGTGTGCCGGCGGTCGTCGATTTGGCGGCGATGCGCGACGCCATGGTCGCCCTCGGCGGCGATCCCCAAAAAATCAATCCGCTGGTCCCGGTCGATCTCGTCATCGACCATTCGGTGATCGTGGACGAGTTCGGTACCCCGAAGGCGCTCGGCGACAACGTCGCCCTCGAATACGCCCGCAACGGTGAGCGCTACACCTTCCTGAAATGGGGCCAGTCGGCCTTCGATAACTTCTCCGTGGTTCCGCCGGGCACGGGCATCTGCCACCAAGTGAACCTCGAATACCTGTCCCAGACGGTCTGGACCCGGCAAGATACGGATTCTTCGGACGGCTTCGAGATCGCCTATCCGGACAGCCTCGTCGGCACCGATTCGCACACCACGATGGTCAACGGTCTGGCCGTGCTCGGCTGGGGCGTCGGCGGCATCGAGGCCGAGGCAGCGATGCTCGGCCAGCCGCTTTCGATGCTGATCCCCGAGGTCATCGGCTTCAAGCTGTCCGGCAAGCTGCCCGAGGGCACCACTGCAACCGACCTCGTGCTCACCGTCACGCAGATGCTGCGCAAGAAGGGCGTGGTCGGCAAGTTCGTGGAGTTCTACGGCCCCGGCCTCGACGACATGCCGGTCGCCGACCGCGCAACCATTTCCAACATGGCGCCCGAATACGGCGCGACCTGCGGCTTCTTCCCGATCGATCAGAAGACCATCGACTTCCTGAAGGTCACGGGCCGGCAGGACGACCGCATCGCGCTGGTCGAAGCCTATGCCAAGGCGCAGGGCATGTGGCGCGACGCCAAGACCCCCGATCCGGTCTTCACCGACACGCTCGAACTCGACATGAGCACGGTGCGTCCCTCGCTCGCCGGCCCGAAGCGCCCGCAGGACCGGGTTCTGCTCGATTCTGCAAAGGTCGGCTTTGCCGATTCGATGGAGAAGGAATTCAAGAAGGCGGCCGATATCGCCCGGCGCTACCCGGTCGAGGGCACGAACTTCGACATCGGCCACGGTGACGTGGTGATCGCCGCGATCACGAGCTGCACCAACACCTCGAACCCAAGCGTGATGATCGGCGCCGGTCTGCTCGCCCGCAACGCGGTCGCCAAGGGCCTGACCTCTAAGCCGTGGGTGAAGACCTCGCTTGCGCCCGGCAGCCAGGTTGTCGGCGAGTATCTCGACAAGTCCGGCCTCCAGGCGAGCCTCGACGCGCTGGGCTTCAACCTCGTCGGCTTCGGCTGCACTACCTGCATCGGCAATTCGGGGCCGCTCCCGGCGCCGATCTCGAAGGCGATCAACGACACCGACGTCGTCGCGGCGGCCGTGCTCTCCGGCAACCGCAACTTCGAGGGCCGCGTGAACCCGGACGTGCGGGCAAACTACCTCGCCTCGCCGCCGCTGGTGGTCGCCTATGCGCTCGCCGGCTCGCTCCAGATCGACATCACCACGGAGCCGCTCGGCCAGGGTTCGGACGGCAAGCCGGTCTACCTGAAGGACATCTGGCCGTCCTCGGAGGAGGTGAACCGCTTCATCGAGGAGAACATCACCTCGGAGCTGTTCAAGAGCCGCTATGCCGACGTGTTCGGCGGCGACGAGAACTGGAAAGGCGTCGAGGTTACCGAGGCCGAGACCTTCGCCTGGGATGCGGGCTCCACCTATGTGCAGAACCCGCCCTATTTCGAGGGCATGACCAAGACGCCCGACCCGATCACCGACATCGAGGGCGCGCGCATCCTCGGCCTGTTCCTCGACTCGATCACCACCGACCACATCTCGCCTGCCGGCAACATCCGTGCGGCCTCGCCCGCCGGTGAGTATCTGCAGTCGCATCAGGTGCGCGTGCAGGACTTCAACCAGTACGGCACGCGCCGCGGCAACCACGAGGTGATGATGCGGGGCACGTTCGCCAACATCCGCATCAAGAACCAGATGGTGCGGGACGAGGCCGGCAACGTCGTCGAGGGCGGGTGGACGCTGCACCAGCCCGACGGCGAACGGATGTACATCTACGACGCGGCGATGCGCTACGCGGAGGAGGGTACCCCGCTGGTCGTCTTCGCCGGCAAGGAATACGGCACCGGCTCGTCCCGCGACTGGGCGGCCAAGGGCACCAAGCTGCTCGGCGTGCGCGCCGTGATCGCCGAAAGCTTCGAGCGCATCCACCGCTCGAACCTCGTCGGCATGGGCGTGGTCCCGCTGGTCTTCCAGGGTGAGGAATCCTGGGAATCGCTCGGTCTCAAGGGCGACGAGACCGTGACGATCAAGGGGCTGTCCGGCGAGCTGAAGCCGCGCCAGACGCTGACCGCCGAGATCACCTCCGCCGACGGCTCCAAGCGGGAGGTCCCGCTGACCTGCCGGATCGATACGCTCGACGAGCTGGAATACTTCCGCAACGGCGGCATCCTGCCCTACGTGCTGCGGTCCCTGGCGGCGTAAGGCCGAGCGACTTCGACGACAGGAAAGCCTCTCCCGCAAGGGAGGGGCTTTTTTGCTTGGTGATTGTGTAACTCGCAGACCAAGCGGCGAGCTACGTGGGTGCGGGGTCCGAAACCGGGGAAGCCGGTGCCACCTCCTCGACCTCGCTCCCGTCGAGGATGGCGCGCAGAGCCACGACGTGGGCGCGATATGCGGCCGAGCCCGCCGCCGTCACGGCCAGCCGCGTCCGAGGCCGCTTGCCTACGAAGTCTTTCGTCACCGCGACGTAGCCCGCCCCCTCCAGCGTGGCGAGGTGCGCCCCGAGGTTGCCGTCGGTCAGGCCGAGTAGGGCGCGCAAGCGCGTGAACTCCAGCAGATGCCGCTTCGGCCCGGCGGCGAGCGCGGCCATGATCCGCAGGCGGGCAGGCGCGTGAATGATGGGATCAAGGCCCCCGGTCGCCGGACAGGCCATCAGGTCGGATCGCGCCGGGCCAGCACCAAGCCCGCAGCGATGAGCCCGCCGCCGCCGATCAGTCCGGCGTAGAGGGGGAACTGAGGGGATGGCACGGCGAAGCCGGCCGCAAACAGCAGCGTCACGGCTACCCCGAGCCCAACGAGCAGCCGCCCGCGCCACAGGCCAGCGACGAGGTAGGCGAAACCGGTCACGGTGCCGGCGTAGATGCCGTGGGCGTTGGGGTGCCCCGACAGCAGGACGACCGCCCACAGGCCGGCGTAGGCGCTCATCAGCGCGGCCGAGGCGCCGTAGCGGGCGCCGGCGCCGAAGCCACGCTCCCGGTCGCGGCGGCGTTGGGCGAGCACCAGGGCGACCGTCGCCGCCCAACCGAGCGCCACGACGGCCGACCACGCGGGCGCGGCGTGATCCGGGGCCCAAACGGCGCTGGTGAACCCGGCAGCCCAGATGAGGCCCCAGAGGATGAGGAAGGGGGCGGCGCGCCCGTAGACAAGCGCGGCGAGCAGGCGTCGTTCGCCATCCTCGGCGGCCCGGAGGGAATGGTGCGCGTGATCGCGGGCTTGGATCCGATCGTGGGCCGACATGCTGGACCTCATTTGCAGAATACTCTGCCTCACAGAGTTAAGCGAAGTCCAAGTTCGTGTCGAGTGCCTCTCGCCCTTCCGTTTGCGCGATGGTGCGCAAAGCGTACGATCGCGTTTCGTTCATCGTCGCGAAGGGCGTTGTGAGAGCGATGAAGCGAGGCTCAAAATTCGTCCTCCTGGGCGTCAGCTTCACAATTCTCGTCATCCTTGCGTTGTTCGGCGGCCCCTGGCTCGCCCTGTGGTACGCGAGCAAGCCATCGCCGGCCTCACGCCCACCGCTGGCCGAAGGACTGCCACCGAGTTTTCAAGAGGCTGATCATGCGTTCTCGGCGCGTATTCTGTCCAAATTTCCAGTCGGCTCGCCAGAGGCGAACCTGATCCAAACGCTTGATGCGCAAGGTTTTCAGCGCCGCGATATCGGCAAAATTCGAAGTTCGAGCTTCGTTCGACAAACGCTCCCCTGCAAGCTTATGTGGGAGATCGATTGGAGCGCGAACGAAGGTGGCGAAATCACCCGCATAGAGGCGCGCTATCACGGTGATTGCCTTTGAATAATCTGGCGTGAGCCGACTCTTTCTCGGCGCCGTCGCGACCGGTATAGGCCGCAGCGAACGCTCGCCCGAAGGCTTCGGCGGGCAAAGACTGGGAAGCGGCGGACATGATCCTCGAAATCGCGCAGATCGACGTGAAGCCCGGCTCGGAAGCGGAATTCGAAGCCGGTATCGCGAAGGCCGCCGAGATTTTTCGGGCCGCCGCCGGCTGCCGCAGCTTCGCGGTGCGCCGCTCGATCGAGAAGCCGCAGCGCTACCGCCTGCTGATCGAGTGGGATACGCTGGAGGCGCACACCCAGGACTTCACCGGCTCGCAGGCCTGGAAGGACTACCGGGCGATGGTCTCTCCCTATTTCGAGAGTCCGCCCCAGGTTGAGCACACCGAACTGACGCTTCAGGCATTCTGAGTGTCTCGCACGGAACGCCCGCCGCACCGTGTTGCCCGAGGCGAGACGGTCGCAGGCCGGGAGTTCAGTGAAGCATCCTAAAACGGCCGCCGAAGGCTGGACGACAAAAGGGGGAGACGGCCTCGTGAAGATGTACGGCAACTGGCGCTCGGCCGCGGCTTTCCGCGTGCGCATCGCCCTCAACCTCAAGGACATCGCCTACGACGAGGTCTTCCTCGACCTCGATGCCGGTGACCAGCACAAGCCCAACTTCCTCGCGATCAATCCGCAGGGCGCGGTCCCGGCGCTGTTCGATGGTGAAGGCCCGCCGCTGACGCAGTCGCTGGCGATCCTCGATTATCTGGAGGAGACCCGGCCTGGGATCTCGCTGCTCCCCGAAGAGCCGCGTGCGCGAGCCCGCGCCCGCTCGCTCGCCCAGGTCGTCGCCTGCGACACCCATCCCCTCTACGTGCCGCGGGTGCGCACCTTCCTGATGGAGAACTACGGCCTGCCGCGGGAGCGGATGCTGGAATTCCTGCGCAACGCCTTCACCACCGGTTTGAGGACGCTGGAGACGCGGCTCTCGACGGAGGCCGGCACCGGCCGCTTCTGCCAGGGTGACGCGGTGAGCCATGCCGACCTGTGCCTCATCAGCCTGTGGGTCGGCACCGGCATTTTCGGGATCGATACCGTTCCCTACCCGACGGTGAAGCGCATCAGCGAGGAACTCTTGTCGCTCGACGCGGTCGCCCGCGCCCACCCGCTGCGCCAGCCCGGCGCCCCCGGCGCGTAGCCGAAAATTTTTTACGAAACACTTCCTCCAGTAATGTCCGATTTGCGTCCTACTCACGCGGCGAACGTGTGGGTGCCTGCACGGTTACTGATGTAAGATCATTCCAAACAGAATGGCTGCCGAGCGAGGCGGCCTGCGACGGGATTGGGGGCGAGGATGGTTCCGAGCGAATCGGTCACGGATCAGCACAAGATCGTCGTGGTGGGGGGAGGGGCCGCCGGGCTGGAACTGGTGACCAAGCTCGGCAACAATTACGGCAAGCGCGGCAAGGCCCACATCACCCTGGTGGACCGGGCGCGCACCCATATCTGGAAGCCGCTGCTGCACGAGGTCGCCGCCGGCTCGCTCGATGTCGGCCACCATGCGGTCGATTACCTGCACCACGCCCATGCCAACCACTTCCGCTACCGCATCGGCGAGATGACCGGCCTCGATCGCGAGAAGCGGGTGATCCATCTCGCCGCCAGTCGTGACAGCGAGGGGCGCGAAGTCACGCCCGTGCGCACCATCCCCTACGACACGCTGATCATGGCGGTGGGCTCCACCACCAACGATTTCGGCACGCCGGGCGTCGCCGAGCACGCCATCGCCCTCGACACCAAGGAGCAGGCGCTGCGCTTCCATCAGCGCCTCGTCAACGGCATGCTGCGCGCCCACACTCAGGAGGGTCCGGTGCGGCCCGGGCAGCTCCATGTGGCGGTGATCGGTGCGGGCGCGACCGGCACCGAGCTGGCGGCGGAACTGCACCGTACCACCCGCGAGGTCGCTCGCACGGGCCTCGACCGCATCGACCCGGCCAAGGATCTGAAGATCACCCTGATCGAGGCCGCCGACCGCATCCTGCCCGCCGTGCCGCAAAGGCTCGCGGGTGAGGTGATGGGCCAACTCGCCAAGATCGGCGTCGAGGTCCGGGTGCAGGCCCGCGTCACCGAGGTGCGGGCCGACGGCGTCCAGCTCGCCGATGGCGGCTTCATCCCCTCCGAACTCGTGGTCTGGGCTGCGGGCGTGAAGGGGCCGGCCTTCCTCAAGGATCTCGGTGGGCTCGAGAGCACCCGCAACAACCAGCTCGTCATCACGGCGACGCTGCAGACCTCCCGCGACCCGGACATCTTCGCCATGGGTGATTGTGCCTACCTCGTCGAGGAAGGCTCCCAGACGCCGATCCCGCCGCGCGCCCAGGCAGCTCACCAGCAGGCCTCGCACCTCTACGGGCAGATGGCCAAACGTCTCGCGGGCCGGCCGCTGAAACCGTTCAAGTATCGCGACTTCGGCTCGCTCGTCTCGCTCGGAGAGTACACGGCCGTCGGTAACCTGATGGGCTTTATCCAGGGGAAGAACATGTTCATCGCCGGATTGTTCGCCCGGCTCATGTACCGTTCGCTCTACAAGATGCACGAGACGGCCGTGAACGGCTGGTGGAAGACGAGCCTCGATACCCTCGCCCGGGCGCTCACCCGGCGCACCGAACCGCGGGTGAAGCTGCACTGACGACGCCCGAGACTTGATCCGGCGGGCGGGCGCGACATGTTCCCGATCCGTCGGCTCGATGAAGAAGCCGGCGGAAGGAGACGCCATGATCCTCGTCAGCGTAATGTACCCGAGCGGCGCCGGCACCCGCTTTGACATGGACTACTATCTGAACAAGCACATGCCGCTGGTCAGTGAACGCTGGACCGCGAAGGGTCTGCATGACTACACGGTCGTGACGGGGACCGGCACGCCGGATGGCGGCACGCCGCCCTACCAAGTCGTGGCGCTGCTGCGCTTCGAGTCCGCCGACGCGTTCAAGGCCGCCGCGTCAGCGGATGGGACGGAGATTTTCGGGGACATCCCGAACTTCACCGACACGCAGCCGACCGTGCAACTCAGCGAATTTGCGGCGTCTGAAGTGAGAGGTTGATGATCGACATCATCAAGCAGATCCAGGCCTCCAATCCGGGGCTCGGCACGACGATCATCGTACTGCGTGCCGATTCGCGGGCGCTGGCCGATCCGGCGACGCTGACGCCTGAGGCGAAGGCGTGGATCGATGCGAAAGCACCGGAGGCACGCCTCTCGCAGGAGACGGTGCTTCTGGCGCCCTATCCCGGTGGCATGCCGACGGAGCGCACGGTGACGGTGCTGGCCTTCTCCGACGCGCGCCACCTTGCCGCCTTCGCAACGGCCTGGACCGGCGATCCGACGCTCGATGACGACGTGGACGCCGCTTGATCACGGCCGGGTCCGCGCCTGCCCGAGAGGCAGGGGCGGCCCCGCTTCAGCGTGAGAGTGCCGCCGCGATGGAGCCGCGCGGTGCTCAGGCCGCGTCAATGATCCGGGCGGCGGCGGTGATCATGTCCTTCATTGCCGCGTTCGCGGCCTGATAGGCCGGGGTGCCGACATCCCAGTTGCTCTGGGCCAGGGCTTTCACCATCCGCTCGGCCTCGTTGTGGGCGGTTGCCTCGGCCTTCAGGAAGGCTTCGGCCGCGTTCCGGCGGATCGGATCGGAGGTCAGGCCTTCCACCGCCTGCCGGGCGGCCCGGCCCCGCAGGATCGCCGCCGCCGGATCGGCGGGCGCCGCGCCGAGCAGGATCGTCGCGAGACCGCGCTTCCACAGGCCGAGATCGGCCGGCAGACGCACCAGCTCGTACAGCTCGACCCCACTCGGATCCGCCAGCGCCGTCTGTGCCACCGTCTCGGCCTTCACGAGGCGTTTGGTGATGGCATCGATCTCGGTGCGGGTCTTGGCCGCCTTGGCGGCGATGCTCTGGACGCTGCTCGAAATCTCAGCCGTCGCGCTGCTCTGCTGCGTGATGGCCGCCGCGAGGGCCGTGGTCATCTCGCTCGTGCGGGCGATCCGTTCGGCCGCGCTCTCGACGCGAGCGCCGAGGCTGTCGACGACGCTGCTTCCTGTGGAGACCGCTCCGCGGCTCTCCTCGACGGCACGGGCGATCTGGCTCATTTCGCCCTGGAGGGTGTTGAGCCACGTGCGGATCTGCTCGGTCGAGCGCGCGGTCTGGCCCGAGAGCGATTTCACCTCGGCGGCGACCACCGAGAAGCCGCGTCCCGCCTCACCCGCGCGGGCCGCCTCGATGGTGGCGTTGAGGGCGAGCAAATTGGTCTGGCTCGAGATCGTGGCGATGGTGCCCGCCATGGTGCCGATCTCGGCGATGGCGTTCTGGAGAAGCTGGAGGCGCTCGTCGATCTGGTGGGTGCGGTCGCGGATCGCGTCCATGGCCGAGCGGGCATTGCCGACGTCGGACATGCAGGCCGTCATCGCTTGGCGCGCCTCGGCAGCGTTGGAGCCGGCGACCTCCGAGGTCTCGGCGACCTCGGCAATCGAGGCGCCCATCTCTTCGATCGCGCTCGCGATGGTCTGCGTCGATTGCGCGACTTCGCCCACGTCATAGGTCGTCCAGCCGATATTGATGGCGCCTTCCGAGGCTTCCCTGGCGACGGCGGCGATGTTGGCTCGTTCGGCACGCAGATCGTTGCGCCGTACCCGCTCGAGGTCGCTCAGGGCGGCACCCACCGCGTGACCCGGCACGGTGGTTTCGTCGAATCCGGCGCGATTGGCGAGGCGCTGAATCGCCGCGATCAGACGCGCGTCGTCGGAAGGGCCGGCGGTCGGGATCTCGGATGAAACAGGTGCGGACGATGCGGCAGTACGGCCGAGCTTGAGAGACAGCATGGCTTCAGAGGCCCCCAATTACTTTTTTGCCACTTATTATGGAGAGGCCTGCCCAGAAAGGTTTCGCTCGGTGGCAAAGACACAGCCATCGGTTGAGTAAGATTGGGCGCAGCACTCTCTATCATGTCGCCGCCGACTATTAGCGATGCCCAGTTAACGTTGGATTTAAGTGATTTGGAGCATGCATCTAAGGTGTTGATGAAAATTATCGAATGACATATTTCGTCTGTTGATGCTGCAGCAAGGTTGAGGTTTCTTGCATGTGATGCCGGGCGCGCCTGTGCGGGTGCAGCAAAATTTTGCGTCGCAAAATCGTTATGCTCAGTCTCAGCATATCTGGACATTGCCACAGGCGGCGCCTAACTTAGGCGGCACAATGCTCATTTTGAGCATAAAGGAGACCGCGATGTCCGAGGCAGGATCCGCCCTTCGCGAGCCGGCCGACCGGGCCTTCCCGCTGCCCGATCTCTACGCGCGCGTCAGCCGTCACGTGCCCGCGATCGAGTGGCCGGCGCTGGCTCCCGACGTCGAAGCCATCCTGCGCCTGAAACGCGAGCGCAACGCGGTGGTTCTGGCGCACAACTACCAAGCGCCGGAGATCTTTCACACCGTGGCGGACATCGTCGGCGACAGTCTCGCTCTGGCACGTGAGGCCGCGCGGGTCGATGCGGACGTCATCGTGCTGGCCGGTGTCCACTTCATGGCCGAGACCGCCAAGCTGTTGAACCCCGGCAAGACCGTGCTGATGCCCGATATGGCCGCCGGCTGCTCGCTCGCCGATTCGATCACCGCAGCCGACGTGCGGGCCCTGCGTGCCAAGTATCCGGGCGTGCCGGTCGTGACCTACGTCAACACCTCCGCCGCGGTGAAGGCGGAGTCGGACGTCTGCTGCACCTCCGGCAACGCCGCCGACGTCGTGCGCGCCCTCGGCGTACCGCGGGTTCTGATGATTCCGGACGAGTTCCTGGCCCGCAACGTCCAGAAGCAGGTGCCCGAGGTCGAGATGCTGACCTGGGCCGGACATTGCGAGGTGCATGAGCGTTTCACCCCGGCCGACATCGCCGATGTGCGCGAAAGCTATCCCGGCATCACCGTGATCGCCCATCCGGAATGCCCGCCTGACGTGGTCGAGGCCTCGGACTTTTCCGGCTCGACGGCGATGATGATGAACTACGTCACCGAGAAACGACCGTCCCAGGTCGTGCTCGTGACCGAGTGCTCGATGGCCGACAACATCGCGGTGGCCAACCCCGACATCGAGTTCATCAAGCCCTGCAACCTCTGCCCGCACATGAAGCGGATAACCTTGCGCAACATCCGTGAGGCGCTGGAGACGATGACGCACGAGATCACCGTCGAGGAAGGGCTGGCCGAGCGGGCGCGCCTCGCCGTCGAACGGATGCTCGCGGTGAAGCCGACCCAGACCGTCTCACCGCGGCAGGCCGCCTGATGAGCGTCTTCGCCCGGAGTCCTGCCGACCGGGTGGTCGTGGTCGGCGCCGGTGTCGCCGGGCTCGCCACGGCCCTACGGCTCGCGCCGCGCCCCGTCACCCTCGTCACGGCCGCGCCCCTCGGGGCCGGCACTGCCACGGGTTGGGCACAGGGCGGCATCGCCGCCGCGATGGGGGCGGACGATGCGCCCTCGCTCCACGCGGACGATACGCTTGCCGCGGGCGCCGGCCTGAGCGAGCCGGCGGTCGCCCTGCGCGTCGCCGAGGCGGGACCGGGCCTGATCGATTGGCTCGTTGCCCTCGGCACCGGCTTCGACCGGGAGGCGGACGGCGCCCTGGCGCTCGGGCTGGAGGCCGCTCATAGCCGCCGCCGGATCGTGCGGGCGCGGGGTGATTCCACCGGCCGTACCGTGCTCGATGCGCTGGTGCGCGCCGTCCAGGCGACACCCTCGATCGAAGTCCTCGTCGCCGGCCTGCACGGCCTAATGCAGGATGCCGACGGCCATGTCTGCGGTGTCGTGTGTGAGCGCGACGGCGCGGCCTTCCGCTTGCCCGCCCGCGCCGTGGTGCTGGCGACCGGCGGCACCGGTGCGCTCTACGCCTCGACCACGAACCCGCGGGGCGCCCTCGGGCGAGGGCTTCTCGTCGCCGCGCGGGCGGGCGCAGCTTTGCGCGACCTCGAATTCGTGCAGTTCCACCCGACTGCCATCGCCGCTGGCCGCGATCCGATGCCGCTCGCGACCGAAGCACTCCGCGGCGAGGGGGCGGTGCTGATCGATGAGGACGGCGCGCCCGTGATGGCGGGGATCGAGGGTGGCGATCTTGCCCCCCGCGACGTGGTGGCCCGGGGCATCTTCCAGGCGCTCGGCCGTGGCCGCACGGTCTATCTCGATACCCGCGGCCCGCTCGGCGCCCGCATGCCGCAGCGCTTCCCGACGGTTTTCGCGCTCTGCGCCGAGGCCGGCATCGATCCGGCGGTCCAACCGATCCCGGTCCGTCCGGCGGCGCACTACCACATGGGTGGCATCCTCGTGGACGCCGCCGGCCGCAGCACCGTGCCCGGCCTCTGGGCGTGCGGCGAGGTATCCTCGACTGGTCTGCACGGCGCCAACCGCCTTGCCAGCAACTCGCTTCTCGAAGCGCTGGCCTTCGCGCCGCGCATCGCCGAGTCGATCGATGCCGTCTCGGCCCCGGTGAGCACGGATCACCCGGCGCCGCTGCCGGAGATCCCGCCGCAGGATGCCGCGGCGCTCGCCGAGGTTCGCGGCATCATGGAACGCTGCGTCGGCGTGGTGCGCGATGATGCCGGCCTGTCGCAGGCCATCGCCCGTCTCGCAGATCTGTCCGAGCGCGGCAGCGACGCGGCCGCCACGGGACTGATGATTGCCCGCTCCGCCCTCGATCGGTGCGAGAGCCGCGGCGCCCACTGGCGCAGCGATCACTCGGCTCAGCTACCGGCCCGGCACTCCGTCGTCACGCCCGCCGCAGCGGTCGCCTCGTGCGCGCTTCAGGAACTCACCGATGCCTGACGACATCCTGCTGCCGCTGCCGCGCCTTCTCGTGGAGCCCGTGGTGCGGGCGGCCCTTCTCGAAGATCTCGGTCGGGCCGGCGACATCACCACCGATGCCATCGTGCCCGCGGGCGAGCGCATGGAAGCGGTCATCGCCTCCCGTCAGGACGGGGTGATCGCCGGCACGGACGCCGCCGCCATCGCGTTCGAGTTGATCGATCCGAGCCTCACGGTTTCGGTCGATCGGCCCGACGGATCCCGCGTCGTGCCGGGCGACACCGTGATCCGTCTCTCCGGCCCGGCTCGCGCCGTGCTGACCGCCGAGCGCGTCGCCCTCAACCTGCTCTGCCGGCTCAGCGGCGTCGCTACGGCGACGGCCTCGCTGGTCGAGGCGGCGCGGCCGCACGGCAAGGCGCGGATCGTCTGCACCCGCAAGACCACGCCTGGTCTGCGGGCGCTCGAGAAGCACGCGGTGCGCGCCGGCGGCGGCTCGAACCACCGCTTCGGCCTCGACGACGCGGTGCTGATCAAGGACAACCACGTCGCCGTCGCGGGCGGCATCATCCCCGCCATCGAGCGCGCACGCGCGAGAACCGGGCACCTCGTCAAGATCGAGGTCGAGGTCGACACTCTGGCCCAGCTCGAAGAGGCGCTTTCGGTCGGCGCCGACGCGGTGCTTCTCGACAACATGAGCCCCGACACGTTGCGGCAGGCGGTGGCGATGGTCGACGGACGCGCCGTGACCGAGGCCTCGGGCCGGATCAATCGGGAGACCGTCGGCGCCGTGGCGGCGTCGGGCGTCGATCTGATCTCGGTCGGCTGGATCACCCACAGCTCGGCGATCATCGATTTGGGGCTCGACGCGGCGTAGCGGCCGGCGCAGTCCCGAGGATTCCGCGACCGTGATGACGCGGCCAAGCCGGCTTCGGCATGAGGGCGGACGGTGACACCATCCGCCAAAGCAAGGCTCGGGAAGGTTCCGGCCACCACGAAAATCCTTGCCCGCACGGCCGAGCTGCCACAGTGTGGCCACACGGTCACGAGGCTGGCCGAAGCGGTGCTGCACTGCAAATCAAGCTTGGCTTTAAACCGGGAGCGTTTACGCCTTGGCGAGGGTCCGCACGGCATCGTGCGGCGGTTGTTCCACCGCGTCCCCTGTTCTTCGCCTGCCCCGAGAGGCCCTGATGCGCCGTTTCGTCGTTGCCCTGAGCGGGCTTGCCTGCGCGACGTTCGCGCTGGCAAGCCCCGCCGCAGCCTATGAGATCGACCCGCTCACGCGTCAGCCGCTGACCGAGGTTCTGACGGTGCGCGTGCGCCCGCAGAACACGTTGCCGACCGCCAACGCGGCTCTCCCGGCGGATGTCCCGGGCGCGCCCGCCTCGGCCGCTGACCCGCTTGCATCGACCGTGCCGCAGATGACCGCGATTCCGCGCGATACGGTTCCCTATTCCGGACCCTACGCCCCCGGCACCATCGTCGTCTCGACGGCCGAGCGCCGGCTCTACCTCATCCAGCCCGGCGGCGAGGCCCTGCGCTACGGTGTCGGCGTCGGTCGTCCCGGCTTTACCTGGGGCGGCACGCAGACCGTCACGATGAAGCGCGAATGGCCCGATTGGCGCCCGCCGTCGGAGATGCTGCGCCGCCGTCCCGATCTGCCGCGCTACATGAAGGGCGGCATCGAGAACCCGCTCGGCGCACGCGCAATGTATCTCGGCAACACGATCTATCGCATCCACGGCTCCAACGAGCCGGAAACGATCGGCACGGCGGTGTCCTCCGGCTGCATCCGCATGACCAACGAGGATGTGACGGATCTCTACAGTCGCGTGAAGGTCGGCGCCCGGGTCGTCGTCCAGCGCTGATTGTGCCGACGCATGAAGTTTGTCGGTACGAGAGGGTGGATTGTCGGCAGCGACGACTGAAGTTTGTCGGCTGGCGAAAACTCCCTCTTCCCCAGCGCCCTGGGCGCCATTCTTTCTGATCGGGATTGGCGCCGGGAACGGGAACGGAAAACGGGTCGTCCTCCTCCGAGAGGGCGGCCCGTTTCCTGTTCGGCGGCATGCCCCCCGGCTGGAGGAACGGCAGCGACGCCCGACATGGCGGAGCAGTGTCGCGGGCTTACACATCGAAGCAGGTAACGCGGGCCCATCGCCCTGCGAGCGAGGGCCTGGAACCGGGAGCGGCGTCCTTGGGTGATCTCACAAGGATCCACAGCCCGCGAAAGTTTTTGCCTGATCGCCCAGGGAAAACCGGCGGACGCCGTTGCGTCTATCGTCGCTGCTATTAGGGTCTGGACTCGATCAGCACCAGAAGGCGATGACGGCAGCGAGGGCTACGGCTGAAGCGTAGTTTCGGGCGAGCTTGTCGTAGCGCGTCGCGACGCGACGGAAATCCTTGAGGCGGCAGAAGGTGGCCTCGACGCGCCAGCGCTCGCGATACCGCCGTTTGTCATGGCGGATTTTGCGTTTTCGGCCGCGCTTGCCGGGGATGATGGGTGTGATGCCCTTCTCCCGCAGGTCGGTTCGCAACCAGTCGGCGTCGTAGCCCTTGTCGGCGGTCGGGCGGCGGATACGGCCTGGGGCCTCGGCCAGCACATCCGGGGCGGTGCGCACGTCGCTGGCGTTGCCCGCCGTCAGCAGGAGGACGCCCGGGCGTCCGAGAACATCGGTGAGAGCGTGGATCTTGGTCGTCTGGCCCCCTCGCGACGGACCGATGCCTTGCGCTTTGGCCCCCCTTTTCCGCCCTGGGCCGAACGATGCGCCTTGACGTAGGTGCTGTCGATGGCCGCCGCTTCGCCCGACCACCCCGCCCTGGCGAGGTCGGCCAGCATCGCTCGCCAGAAGCCGCGCCGCGACCATCTGTTGAAGCGGTTGTAGACCGTGGTGCGCGGCCCGTACTCCCCCGGGCAATCCCGCCAGCGGCACCCGCAGGTGAGCACGTGCAGGATGCCGGAGATGATCCGGCGGTCGTCCTCGCGTTCGGGCCCGGGCTGGTTCCTGGGCATGTGCGGTTCCATCACGGCCCACTGCGCGTCCGAGAGCCAGAACAGGTCCACCATCGCGGCCTCCATGCTGCAAAACGGCGGCTCAAAATCACAAAGCGAAAGCGATCGAAATATGTTGGTACGGTTCAGACCCTAGGTTAACGATTCTGCTCGGCCCCGGTCGATGTCATCGATCTCTGGGTCAGCTTAGGAAGGTCACTGAACGTGTCGGCCCCTCGCTTCATAGGAACGGCGACAGATCTGCTCACGAGCAGCTTCGCGCATTCCACAAAAAGCTGACGACGAGGTCATCCGGCACCCTCTGCCGTGCTGCCTCGTGGATGAGGCGGTCATGGTCACCAGTGTTCCTCTACCCTTTCTCAAGCCTGCCCCATGCGGCGCTAGCCTCGGTCTCACGCCGATGGCCGCCATCCTCGGTGGCGAGCTGACGAAGACGAGGGCCGGCAGCGAGTCGCTCCCTCCACGCAGTTTTGGAAAGCTATCTGCACCGCAAGATGGTGCAGATCGTCGCAGCCTGCCCGCACCCGTTCTCCGTTTCGAGCGCCATTTTCGACGCTCGGAGAGAACCAGCGAAAACAGCCGTAAAATTTTCAATAGATTCCTATCGCTGCAAGTGCCTTGAACCAGCTGCTTTCCAGGGACGTGTAACGGATTGTGGGAGTTCTGTAACGGCCGAGCGGAGATCCGTACCAGCCTGCAGATCCCTGCTAAGTGATTCAGTTCATTGGTTCTTGCGCCCTGGACGCCAAGGTCGACGCGCTTGCCTGGGCGCCAGGGTCGAGTCATGCCTCGCTCGTCGGCGGCGCCGGCCAGGGAATGCGCCCATCAGGGCGATGACCTGCCCGGCCTCGTCATGTCGAAGCTAAGCCACGGAAAGGAGGGGACGATGAGGTCAGCCAAGTCCACATGCTTCATGTCCGCACCCTTCGCTGCAGAGGGACCCTTCCGTGGGCGCGGGCAGTCCCGGCATCCACCGGTCTGCGTATCAAGCTGCCCTTGTCGTCCAATGAACGGCAAACCGGCCATTCGGCTTGCTGAGATCCGCAGCAACACTCGCCCGCTGCATCGCCGAAGGGCTGGTCGGTGGCGAGGGCTTTGCCATCGACGGCAGCCTGATCAAGGCCGACGCCAACCGACAGAAAGGGGTTGAAGGCTCTACCGGCCTCCCGCCCGAGGCCATGAGCCGGACTGCTCAGGAGTATCTAGCCATCCTCGATGAAGCCACCTTCGGAGCCGCCACGCCCGTCCTGCCCAAGTTCATCTCGCCCGCAGATCCGGCCGCACCGTGGACTACAAACCGGGTCAACTCCACTGGCTCAAAAGCTATACCTTGGGGCGAACTACCTTACTTGGGGGCGGATCACCATGAGCGTATTCCAATAAAAATTCCGAACGAAATTCGTACTATGCGTTATTATTAGATGATATCGCCGCGCTAGACAGCCAAACAGGTTGCGTTAAGAGCAAGACCGTATGACACATTCGGCATTATTCAGCAGATCCGACGAGTTGTTTCCGGCTTTCACTCAGCCATTTCTCGACAGTTGACATAACCTCCTCACGGCGACTGTCTCCAGCCGCAGTGAGGAGTCGGTTTAATTCGGCTTCAAGGGGCTGCTCAATCGAAGCCCTATCACTATCAGACAAAAACCCAAATGGCAGCTCATGAGCAGCCATCAGATCGAGCAGATAGGCCACCTCCGATGGAGGGCCTTTGCTTGCCCAATAGTGGACAGTGCGTAGAGACACGCCAATTTCGCGCGCAAACTCTACCTGGGTTCTGCCTAGGACACGAAGGACTGCTTTGAACCCGACTCCGTCCATCGACCTTCTCGATCAGGAACAACGAAGGAATGGATGGCTGTATGTCGACAGTGTACCGAGTCTCTTACACGAAGCGATCGCGATCTTCGAACGCCTGCTTGCACCGTTCGAACGCGGTACGCCGTCGGACGATTTCGGCCAATCCTTCGATGACCGCCTCACGTTCTCCGTCAACGACGTCGCACAGTGCATCGATTGCGTCAGAGAGCGGCTGGAGGTCACCCACATCCGGGGCGGCTGGATGTAGCGCAAACATCATCGTACCTCCTCGGCGCTCGCAACAGGCTTGGCGCTCACCTGCGTTGCAGTTGAAGACAGCATGCGGTCGATGTCCTCATGGGACAAATAGCCGGTCTCCTCGAGCGCGCGAGCGATTGCCTGTAATGAGGCCCTCTGCTCCGTCAGGATGTTCCGCGCCCGATCGCTCGCGCGCCGCAGGCGTTCGGCTATGGCTGGCAGCAGCCCTCCGATCAGGACCATGTCAGTGGAGGCTGCCTCCACGACGACGTTGCCCAGATGTCCTAGGCCGTAGGTCAGCTCGATGTCGCGCGCGATCGCAGTCGCCAAAGCAAGATCGGAACCGGCACCGAAGCTCGCACCGATTGATCCGGCACCAAGTTCCACCTCCTCGGCGATCCGGCCCGCCAGAAGAGACGCGATTGCCCCCTCCAGTTCGTAGAGAGTCGCAGCTCCGTCGGCAGCGAATTCCAAACAGGCCTGCCCGCCATTATCATGCAGGGAGAGGTCCACGAGCGTGCCAAAGCCGAGAGCATGACTGACGACTGCATGCCCAGCTTCATGAATGGCGACACGGTGCCTGATCGTAGGCGGAAGCGGGTGACGGCCCTGGCGGATTTCAGCCAGCACCTCCTCCACGGTCACCGCCCGGCCATTACGGCGCGCCGTTCCTTTGGCTCGCCGAACGAAGGCTTCCACGTCCGCGCCGGTCATGCCGCGTGCGGCCAGTGCCAGGGGCAGCATCGGTGCATCCGGAAGGATCTCGCGCCCGAGATGGTGGCGGAAGATCTGAGCCAGAGCTGCAGTATCAGGTTTGACGATTGCGATCTCTCTGTCCAAGCGCCCTGCCCGCTTCACCGCAGGATCGATCTTCTCCGGATAGTTCGTTGCCGCAACCACCACGACGCCCGGTCGCTCATCCACCCCGGCGAGAAGCTCAAGGAAGAGGTTCACGATCTGAGTCCAGTACTGCACGTACTCACCACGGATCTGCCCGCGGTCGGAGATGCCGTCGAGCTCGTCGATGAATAGGATGCAGGGCGCTTGGGCCTTGGCCTGTGCGAAGACCTTCCGGATCGCCTGCAGTGTGCCGGACAGGTAGTCGGCGGCGTTCCACTCGGCGACCGAGGTCGCCACCAGTGGTACGCGCGCAGACTTGGCCAAGGCGCGGGCAAAGCTTGTCTTGCCGACCCCAGGTGGACCTGAAAGCAGCAGACCTCGATGGTCGAATTCGGCCCAGCCTAACCGGCCAATGCGATAGGCCTGCAGGTCGGCTGCAGCGGCCAAGCCCCAACTTTTTGCCTCACCGTAGCCATCGAGCTCTTCCAATGCGGGGCCGACACCTAAGTACTCAGCCTTGGCAGAGACGATCCGCTCCAGCGCCTCGATGCAAGCATCGGGCGTGCCGGTCCTGCGGAAGGCGACGGGCAGATCGGCAATGTCGATCATGCGCAGCAGATTGGTATCGATCCGCCTGGTGGGGAGGCCACCCACGACAGCCTCGACCACAAGAGCCAGACCGGTCTGATCCAGACTCGCCAAAGCGATCTGATGCTCGGCGGACCGCAGCAGGTCACGCGGCAATTGCCGTTTCGGATCGGGCGCAATGCCCACGATCGGGATCCGGACATGCAACGCCGTGCCAATTACCTCGTTACCTTTCTCCGGCCGCGCCTCACGGCCGACGCCGTCGCAGACGAATAGGGCGGCATTCCTGCGGCTCAGTTCACGTGCTCTCCCAATGGCGAGATCCACAACCTTAGTGTCAGGACCAAAGAGGCACTTTTCTGCGACGATCCGCACAGGCTCGACAAGATCGGTTACGTGGGTAGCTAGCGCGACGACGGGCGCCTCACGGCGCAGCCGGCGCACGAGACCAGGCTCCGCCTCGATGGCGCGGGCGAGCATGACGGCCACGGCGGCGAGATCCGCAGGCACAGGTACGTGGGCGCTCTCGGGTCGATTCGCCTCCTCCTGCGCCACGATGCGTTCGACTGCATCTTCGTCGCCGAGTATCGGCTCGACCTCGAAACCGTATGAGCTTGATCGATGGCTGGCCTTGAGTCGCTTGCGCTCTTCTTGAGCGAGGTGCTGCAGAAAGGCGCGTGCGAGTGGGTCGGAGGATGCGGTCTCGGGCGAATGCGCGACTGACGTGACCCCCGTTTCTTCATCCACCTGGAACTAGAGACCGGCCCTGGAAGGGACGGACGGAATGAAGCGGAAGCAGTTTTCGGAAGAGCAGATCATCGGCATTCTGAAGGAAGCCGAGGCGGGCGCGGTAGTGACGGAGCTGTGCCGCAAGCACGGGATGTCGAGCGCGACCTACTACGCATGGAAGGCGAAGTTCGGCGGCCTGGAGGTATCCGACGCAAAACGTCTGCGGTCACTCGAAGAGGAGAACGCCAAGCTCAAGCGGCTGCTCGCGGACACGATGCTGGACAATGCGGGGTTGAAAGACCTGCTGTCAAAAAAGTGGTGACGCCCGCCGCGAAGCGGCAAGCGGTCGCCCATCTCCAGACGACGCTGGGGATGAGCGAGCGGCGGGCCTGCGCGGTCGTCGGGGCGGACCGCACGAGCATGCGGTATCGGTCGTGCCGGTCGGATGATGGCGACCTGCGGTCGCGGCTGCGCGAACTGGCGCAGCAACGCCGACGGTTCGGCTATCGACGGCTGCACATCCTGCTCCGCCGGGACGGCATCATGATCAACCGCAAGAAGACCCAGCGGCTCTATCGCGAGGAGGGTTTGACGGTCAGGCGCCGGAAGGGACGAAGACGCGCTGTTGGCGCGCGGGCACCCGCGCCGGTGCTGGCGCTCCCCAACCAGCGCTGGAGCCTGGACTTCGTGCACGACCAGCTCGTCACCGGCCGTCGGTTCCGCGTGCTCAATATCGTCGACGACGTGACGCGCGAATGCCTCCGGGCGGTAGTGGACACCTCGATCTCGGGCCGGCGGGTCGTGCGCGAGTTGACCGATCTGATCGCCGAACGCGGCAGGCCGAAAATGATCGTCAGCGACAACGGCACCGAACTGACGTCGAACGCGGTGCTCGCCTGGTCGGGAAATGTCGGCGTCGAGTGGCATTACATCGCGCCGGGCAAGCCGACCCAGAACGGGTTCGTCGAGAGCTTCAATGGTCGCATGCGCGACGAACTGCTCAACGAGACGTTGTTCTTCACCATCAGCCATGCCCGCTCGATCCTGGCGCGCTGGGTGGACGACTACAACACCGAGCGGCCGCACTCGTCGCTCGGCTACGCTACCCCGGCCGCATTCGCTGCCGGGCTCGAACAGCAACGGGCGGGGTTAACCCCGCCCGTTGTTTCACCTGCGCTCATGCGCGACAACACCGGCAGGTCTCTGGTTGCCGCTGGATGAAAGACGGGGGGCACGTCAGAATCTAAAAGTGAGGAGGTAGTGAGTCTCATAGGTTGCAGATGGGGCCTTGGTTTGACCCAGCAACTTAGAATACAGTCGTTATAAGGGCGCAGGACCGGGGATCGGACGGCTGCGAGTGGGGGCGCGACCTACGTGGCCAAGGCAATGCGAACCGCGCCGCGGTGGCTGCTCCTCTGCGGAATGACAGCCCTCGCGGGGAGCAGTTCCATCCAGTCGCCGGCTTCGGCACAGCAAGGTGGGCCGGGTGCGCTTGCGCGCACCGTACAGGCCGACCTTCAAGCACTCGGCTTCGATCCCGGCGTCATCGACGGGCGATGGGGTCGCCAGTCACTTCAAGCCCTCCTCCGCTTTCAGCGAAAGGAAGGCCTGCCTCCAAGCGGACGCGCCGACTCCGTTACCGTAGCCCGCTTGCGAGAACGTAGGCAGGCCGTTGTTGCCCCGCCGGGTGGGATCGAGACGGCCACCCCTTCCGTATCGGCACCCACTTGGCCGACCTCTAGCACACCCCCGCCACCGGCCCTTCCGGCTACTTTGGCGGCAACAGCCGACGGTACGGCCCAGGGAGGGATCGAGTCCCTCACCACTCCCGGGGGCGGCGCCGCAATTTCGGACCCGGCGCCGCAAGCGCCGCCCGTCACCGACCCTCCCACCGCCCCGGCCGCCAACGCCGCGCCCGACCTTACAAGGGCATTCACGGATGCCAGCGAGACCGAAGGGGAAGCCTCGGCCCGTTCCGGCCCAGGCCGGTCGGATGCGATGCCGCGTTGGGCGCTTGGGCTCCTGGCCGGCGGCCTCCTGGCGTTCTGGGGCATGCGGCGGCGTTCCCGGGCTGCGTCGGGCGCGGCCCGCGCCTCCGGGAACGACCCCGACAAGACTTCGGAACGGCTTGGCGACGCCCAAGGCGGGCCGGCCCCGCCACCCGCGACCGTTCCCAGGGACCCCGACAGCACGGTCCGCCAGCCACCGGTAGGCGCACCGCTCGTTCCGGCAGCCCAGCCCGTTAGCCTATACCCCGTCGTCCCGCCTGTAGCGCTCGTTCAAGCCGACGGTGCCCCCCCCACCACCCCGCCGAGTACCCCGACCGAGCCGCGGGCGACATTCGGCACAAGGGGCTTGCCTCCTCAGTTGTCGGCGAGCGCGGAAGCGCCGCCTTCGCGTCCCGCGGGCCGCCCGGACCGCGTGGCGGCGACGCCAAAGCCGCCGGCGAAACCGTCGCCGTCGCCACACAGGACTGCCGGTGACAAAGCATGGATACCCGCGGGAGCTAGGACGACGGTCGCCGGCTTCGCAATCCCCGGCTTGGTCTACGTCGGCCGGATTCTGGCACCCGCCGAAGGCTACGGCCGCAACGACAACTGCCTCGTCGATCCGGGCCTGACCGTCTCCAAGAGCAACGCCGATGCCGTCGGCCAGCACATGGACTACTGGCCGGCCTACGAGAGCATGCGACCGTCCTCGCGACGCGCGTTCCTTGAATGGCTGTCGGGCGACCGCGCCGGACCCGACACGTACATCGGCTACGTCTTCGTCTACCTCTACGGCTTGGAGCGGCGCGCAGTGTTGGAGCGATCCGTCGAGGACCGCCCAGCCATCCGTGCCGAGGTGGAGCGTCTGCTCGCCGTATACGGCCACCACGGCTCGTTCCGTCGCTACGCCGGCGACCTTCTCGCGGTCCTCGACATCCTCGACCTCGCGCCCGGGCAGGATCCAGCGCCCGTTTTCTTCCCGAGCGGCGGGGACCTCCCACTCGCGATCTGCATCGCGGTCGGGGCTCGCATCCGGGACGGGCGGCCGGTCGATGCGGACTGGCTGCTGGCATGGACGATGTCGCATCCCGAAACTCGGGTGCGGACCCCTGCACGTCGCGCCTTCGAGCATCTCAGGTCCGAGTTCGCCACTGAATTCGGTCGCAGGAACCCGTCCGGGGGCCTGCCCCTGAAGGTTCGCAAGGGCGGAACCTCGCCTATCTTGTACCGCGCCGCGAGCGGAACCTTCAGCGCCGACCTGAGTCCGACCGGCGCGGAGGGCTTGCCCGACCTGGCACGCTACCCCGAGGCGCTCGCCACCGGCCGCGAGTTGCTGGAGCTGTGTACCGAGCGGTTCGACGCATATAGCCGGTACCTCGGGAGAGGTGGCGCCTCGGCCGGCGAGACCCTGCAAGCCCTGGCGCTGCTGCCGCCGGGCAGGCGCAGGAGCGCGTCGCGCGAGGCTGCGGGCGACGGCCTCGCCTGGCTGGCGGCGCGCGCGGCCGCGGGCGCACCCGTGCCCTTCCAGGAGGTGTGCGCGCGGGTGGGTGGGCAGCCCCAGGAGAAGGCCACGCCGGCAAGGCTCCGCGACCTCGCGGACACGCTCTGCCGCTTCGGGCTGGGGCTCATCCCCGACCCGCGCTTCCCCGTGCGCGCGCCCTCCTCGTCGGCCGTGCTACTCTTCCCTCTCGACGCCCCGAGCGAGTCGGTCGGCCCGCCGTCGGACATCTACAAGGCGGCGTTCCTGACCTTGTCGGTGGGCATGCTGGTGGCGAAGGCCGACGGTGAGGTCACCGACGATGAGCGCTCCACCTTGAACGAATTGGTGGCAACGACGCCTGGCCTCGCCCCTGACGAGCGACGCCGCCTGGCTGCAGACGCATGCTGGCTCGAAGCCCATCCCGCCGAGCTGCCGTCGCTGCGCTCCCGACTTTCTGAGCTCGATACCGGGCAAAGGCAATCCATTGGCGACGCACTTGTGCGAGTTGCCTCCAGTGACGGCAGCCATCACCGGGCGGAAATCGCGCTCCTCGAAAAGGCGTTCAGGCAGATGGGCCTCGATCAAGACCGCCTCTACGCGGCGCTGCACCGGGCAGGTCCCGGCCCCGATGCGGCGCGGGCCGCCGAGGCTCCCGACGACTTGGTCCGCGTCGCACTCGGAACGGGCAGCGAGAGAACCTACGCCATCCCCGGCGCCCCGGCGCCCATCGCCGCGCCCCGCCCCTCGGCGGCGGCGGCGCGACAGGTGGCGGTCACGGACACGTCGAGCGTCCAGGGGGAACGCACGGTAGCCGCCGAGGCGGCGGACCAGGTCGATGCCGAGCGCCTGATAGCGATCAGAGCCGAGACGCTCGCGATCAGCGCCGTCCTCGCCGGCGTCTTCGATACCGAGCCGGAATCGGCGAACGCCGGATCTACCGGGGCCGCACGAGCCGAGGAGGACGCAGCGGAGGCTGGCGGAGTCTTCGCCGGCCTCGACCCCCGCCACGCCCGCCTCCTGCGCGAGCTGATCGCGCGACCGGTTTGGCCACGGGCCGAGTTCGACCGCCTCGCGCGCGAGTTCGGCCTGATGCCGGGCGCCGCCATGGAAGACCTGAACGCGTGGGCCTACGACTGCTTCGACGACGTCCTCGTCGAGGAGGGCGATCCCGTCCACGTCAACCTGCACCTGCTCCCCGAGACCCTGTCGGAAGCCGCATGACCGCCCCTGGGACCAAGTCCGCGCCCCTCATCAAGCCCCGAGACCGGGACACCGTCATCAACGCCTTGCGGGCCGGCGTCGTCCCCCGCCTCGGTCTCCAGCACATCCAGGTCGGCCGGCGCCGGGAGATCGAAGCGCTCATCGCTGACGTCACGCGGGTGGCCGACGGGGGCGCCGCGATGCGTTTCGTCGTTGGGGAATATGGGGCTGGCAAGACCTTCTTCCTGTTCCTGGTGCGGCAGCTTGCGCTCGCCAAGAACCTCGTCGTCGTGCAGGCCGACCTGGCCCCGGACCGGCGCCTCCATGCGACCGGTGGACAGGCTCGCCTGCTCTACGCCGAACTCGTGCGCAACCTCGCGACCCGGACCGCGCCGGACGGGGGGGCGCTGCGCAACGTCCTGGAGCGCTTCGTAGCCCAGGCCATCGAGCATGCGAGCCGGGAAGGCCGCGGCACCGAGGCCTGGATACGCGCAAGGCTCGTCGACCTGCAGGAACAGGTCGGGGGGTACGATTTCGCGACCGTGGTGGCGGCCTACGCGGCCGCCCACGAGGACGGCGACGAGACGCGGCAGGCGAACGCCCTTCGCTGGCTGCGCGGCGAGTACACGACGAAGACGGAAGCGCGGCAGGACCTCGGCGTGCGCAGCATCATCGATGATGCCAACGTCTACGACAGCCTCAAGCTGCTCGCCCGCTTCGTCCGCATGGCGGGCTACGGCGGGCTGTTCGTGTGCCTCGATGAGCTCGTGAACCTCTACAAGCTCCAGAGCGCCCAGGCCCGTAACCAGAATTACGAGCAGATCCTGCGCATTCTCAACGACGTCTTGCAGGGCACCGTCGAGGGACTGGGATTCGTGCTCGGGGGCACGCCCGAGTTCATGCTTGACACAAGGCGGGGGCTCTACTCGTACGAGGCGCTCCAGTCCCGCCTCGCCGGGAACAGCTTCGCCACCGATGGGCTCGTCGATCTCTCGGGGCCCGTGGTGAGGCTCCAGAACCTGACCCCCGAGGAGATGCTCGTCCTGCTGGAGCGGCTGCGGACCGTGTTCGCCGGCGGCGATCCGATGCGCCACCTCGTGCCGGACGAGGCGCTGCACGCGTTCCTCGACCACTGTCGGGCGCGCGTCGGCGACGCCTACTTCCGCACGCCCCGCAACACGGTAAAGGCCTTCGTCGATTTGCTCGCGGTCCTGGAGCAGAACCCCGGGACCGACTGGCGCGAGCGACTCGGCGTCGTGACCGTATCGGAGGACCGCGGCGGCGTCGACGAGTTGGCGGTCGCGGCCGACCCGGACGACGGCGAGCCCGTCCATCGCGACGACGAACTAGCGCGCCTTCAGTTGTGACCGGCCCCGCCGCGGCCCCGGTCCCGGCCCTTTCCGAGGACCGCGCCTCGCAGGCCTTCGAAAAGCTCGCCGAGCCGGTCCGCCGTTGGATCTGGCAGCAGGGCTGGTCGGAGCTACGGGACGTCCAGGAGCAGGCCGTGCCCGCCATCCTCGCTGGCGGCGACGTGATCCTCGCCGCGCGCACGGCCGCCGGCAAGACGGAGGCTGTGTTCCTGCCCCTCCTGTCACGGGTGCTGCCGACCCTGGACGGCGGTCGGCCCGGCTTCTCCGTGCTCTACGTGAGCCCACTCAAGGCTCTCATCAATGACCAGTTCCGACGCCTTGAAAGCCTGCTCGAAGCCTGCGACCTGCCGCTGCACCGTTGGCACGGCGATGTGTCCGCGGACGCCAAGCGCAAGGCCAGGGATCGTCCGCAGGGCGTGGTGCTCATCACGCCCGAGTCCTTGGAGGCCACGCTCGTTCGCCGCGGGGGGGACGCGCCCCGCCTGTTCGGCGCCCTGGCCGCCATCGTCATCGACGAGCTCCACGCCTTCGTCGGGACCGAGCGCGGGCGCCAACTCCAGTCTGTGTTGTCGCGCATCGAGGCCGGCGCGGGCCGCGACCGGATCGACCGGATCGGGCTCTCGGCGACGCTGGGCGACATGGCGCTCGCCCGTGAGGCGCTGCGTCCCGGCGAGCCCGGCCGCGTCAGGCTGGTCGAGAGCCGGGAAGGCGGCTCCGACCTGCTTCTGCAGGTTCGCGGCTATGAATGCCCCCAGCGCCGTGAGCCGTCACGGGACACGCCAGCGCTCCCCCCCGCCGGCCCCGCCGCCAGGGGCACCCTCCCTGTCCGCCCGGAGGACGGATCCCACCCGGCATCGGCCGAGGTCGGACCTATCGCCGAACACCTCTTCGAGGTGCTACGGGGCCGACGCAACCTCCTGTTCGCCGGCTCGCGCCAGAACGTCGAGATCTTCACCGACCGCCTCCGCTCGCTCTCGGAGGCGGCGCGCCTGCCCAACGAGTTCTTCCCCCATCACGGCAACTTGGCGCGGGCCGAGCGCGAGGCGGTCGAGACGCGCCTGCGGGAGGACGGGCGGCCCACCACCGCAGTGGCGACCACCACGCTGGAGCTCGGCATCGACATCGGCGACGTCGAGAGCGTGGCCCAGATCGGGCCCGGCTGGTCGGTCTCGTCCCTCCGCCAACGCCTGGGACGCTCAGGCCGCCGCAAGGGGAAGCCGTCGATCCTCCGCATCTACGTGGCGGAGCACGCCTTTGCCCCCACGCTTCACCCGGCCGATCGGCTCAGGCTCGACCTCGCGCAGGCCGTGGCCATGGTCGAGCTTCTTTTAGACCGGTGGTGCGAGCCGCCGCGGGTGCAGGGGCTTCACCTCTCCACCCTCGTCCATCAGGTACTCGCGTTGATCGCCCAGACCGGGGGCCTGCGCCCGGACACGGCTTGGCAGGTGCTGTGCCGCCGGGGCCCGTTCCGGAACGTCGGTCGCGACCTGTTCGTCGAGGTGCTACGCGCCATCGCCCGACCGGAAGCGTCCCTTGTCGAGATGTCTCCGGACGGCCTGCTGATGCTGGGCCGGGCCGGCGAGCGCCTCGCGGCGGGCTACGACTTCTACGCCGTGTTCCAGGTGGACGAGGAGTACCGGGTGGTCGTCGCAGGCGGTAAGACCCTGGGCACCGTGCCGCTCGACACGACGCTCGCACCGGGACAGACCATCATCTTCAACGGCCGGAGATGGCGGGTCGAGAGCATCGACGCGCGCGCCAAGGTGCTCCTGGTAATCCCGACCGTGGCCGCGTTGCCGCCGCGGTTCGGCGGGGACGGGGCCGCCATCCACGACGAGGTCGTGGCGGCGATGCAGAGGTGCCTGGCCGGCACGCACGTGCCGGCATTCCTCGACCCCGGCGCGCGCGCGCTGCTCGAACAGGGCAGGCAAGCCTTCCGTGCGGACGGCCTCGACCGGCGCTCCATCCTGCAGATCAAGCGCGACTGCGTGATCTTTCCTTGGGTCGGGAGCCTCAAGCTTGAGACCCTCGCGCTGGCGCTTCTGGCGCGCAACTTCCAAGCATCCCCCCTGTGGCACACCGTCGAGGTACGGGACTGCTCCGCCGACGACTTGCGCGCAGTCCTATCCGAGATGGCCGGATCGCCGCCGCCCGACAGCGAGGTGCTGGCAGTCCTCGCCGCCAAGCCAGCCCGGGAGAAGTACGACCCCTACCTCACGGACGCCTTACTCACAAAGGCTGCGACAGCTGAGCGTCTGGACGCAGCGTCGATACCGGCCGTCGCCCGCCGCATCCTCGGAACCTGTGCCTGACACTCAAAGCGGAAAAGTCCGAAGGAATGGCGTGCGATACCCGCCCGGAAACGGCGGAGGCAAGGCCACGCGATCCGGTACATGAACTCGGGGCGAACATACCCCATGACGAATAGGGTAAGCACACCTGACAGCGCGAGGAGCGTCAGGACCATCAGCGTGGAGTAGACCGCTGCCACCGATCAAGCGATTGCCTCGGGTTCGGACGGTGTCGAAAGCCGCCATTACACCCGTCAGATCCCGGCCATCGAAACGCGACGTTCTGCCCGATATCCACAGTCGACCAAGCTTGACCATACGGAGGTAAATTCGGAGACTTACCGCGACCTGAGATTAAGGTTGTCGGGTATGGTGTCTCGTCGAGCGGTCGTGGTCCAGGGCCGCTTGGCGACGGCGGACGCACGCCTGGGCGCCGCGCGGCGCGGGGAGCATGGCGTCCGCGTACTATCCATCGACGCCCTGGTGGCACGCTTGGCGGGGGGCTTCGCGCGGCCGGTCGACGAGGAGACGCTCAAGTCGACCCTGAAAGCGGTGCTTCCCGAGACGGAACTCGGCGAGCTTGATCCCATCAAGGCGCTGCCGGGGATGATCGACGCGGCGGCAGAAACGCTGCGCAAGGCATGGTCTGCAGGCTTCGACCTACAGGCCGCTGCCAGCCGCGGCGACCGCGTCGCCTCCATTGCCCACCTGGAGCGGGCGGTGGTCGCAGCGCTGCCGCCGGGCATGCTGCGCCCCGGCGACATGGCCGCGGCCGCCGCGGTGCGGATCGACCACGCGCCAGCCATCCTCGGGCCCGTCGAATTCGTCGACCTCTCGGATTTGGCGCCGTGCTGGCGCCCCGTCGTCGTCGCGCTTGCCCAGCGCGTCGCGGTCACCTGGGCCTCGGGACCGCGGCCCGTCCCCGAATGGATCGCGGCGACCGCCATCCGGGTCGTTTCCAGTGAGCCAGAGGCCCCCGTCGTCGAGGTCTGCAGCGCTGCGACGCCCCGTCACGAGGTGCTGGAGGCGCTCCGTTGGGCCCGCGGACTGATGGCGTCCGGCCGCGCCCGGCCGTCCGAGATCGCCATCGCCGCCTGCCGCACTGAGGAGTACGACGACGTCGTGCTTGCGCTGCGGGCCGAGGCGCACCTCGACATTCGCTTCGTCCACGGCGTCCCGTCCGCCTCCGTGCGCGAGGGACAGGCGGCGGCCGCGCTTGCGGACGTCCTGGTGAGGGGCCTCTCGCAGGACGGCATCCGGCGCCTCGCCGCGCTCCTGCGCCAAGGTCCCGGTCCGTTCGGGACGCTCCCGCCCGGATGGACAGCCATGCTCCCGCGAGAGGCGCCGCTGACCGACCTAGCGGCCTGGGAGCGCCTGCTCGCCGGCAAGGACGTCCTGACCCGCCCCGAGGGGCCAGCCGTCGCCAAGGACCTTCGCGCCATCCTGTCGCTCCTGGCACGGGGGACGTCGGCCGCCGCGGAGGCTGGCGAGACCCTGCTGCATGGACTTTCGCTGCGGATCTGGCGGAAGGCGCTCCTGGAAGGCTCGCCGGCGGTCGTCGACCTGACGCTGTCGCACCAGCGCATCGACGACGATGCCGACGCCGGGACCTCGGTCGTCTGGGCCCCGGCCTCAGCCCTGGCCTGCGCCCCCAGGCGGTTCGTCCGCTTGCTCGGGCTGAGCTCGCGCGGCTGGCCGCAGGTGGCCTCCGAGGACCGGCTGCTATCGGACCACCTAGTGCCATCCCGCATCCTCGAGCCGGTGCCGCGCTCGGTTTCCGATCGTGGCGACTTCGCCGCCATCCTGTCGACCAGCTCCGAGGCGGTCGTTCTCTCGCGTCCGCGCCGCGGCGCCGACGGCCGCCTGCTCGGGAAGAGCCCGCTCCTGCGCGGGCACCCCGACGGGACGCACCTCGGCCGGAACCGGGTCCCCGAGCACGCCGTCGGCGAGATTGACCGCCTGATGGCGAGGCCGGAGGAGTTCCGGGGGACAGCCCAGGCCACGGCTGCCGCGAGTTGCTGGAGGGCCTGGGCTGGCGCCGGGCTCACGGCCCACGACGGACGTATACGCCCGAACCATCCCGTCGTGCTCTCGGTGCTCGGGCGCGTCCACTCGGCCCGGTCGCTGCGCAAGCTGCTGCGCGACCCGCTCGGCTTCGTCTGGCGTTACGGGCTCGGCCTGGAGACCGCGGACCCGAGCGAGGAGACCCTCACGCTCGACCCCAGGGCGTTCGGCAGCCTCATGCATGAGGTTCTCGAAGCCACCGTCGGCGCTCTGGAGACCGGGGGCGGCTTCGCGGCGGCGTCGGCGGACCGCCGACGGGAGGCGCTGGCCGCCGCCGTGGCCTCGGTCGCCGCCGCGTGGGAGCGCGAGAGGCCGGTCCCCCCAGCGCTCGTCTGGCGGCGGACCCTGGACGAGGTGACTGGGATTTCGCTGGCCGCCCTGTCCCATCCGGATGCGGCCTACGCCGGGCAGACCACTTGGGTGGAGGTGCCGTTCGGCGGGCAGGCCCCGAAACGGGCCGGGGCCGCGGTGCCGTGGGACCACAGCTTGCCGGTCGAGATCCCGGGCACGGAATTTCGCATCTCCGGCTTCATTGACCGGCTGGACTTGTCCGAGTGCCGCTCGGAGGCGCGCGTGCGCGATTACAAGACCGAGAAGCCGCGCAAGCCCACCGACGTGCTTGCCGGCGGACGCGAGCTGCAGCGGTGCTTGTACGGCTACGCCGCGCGAGTCCTTCTAGGCCCGGGCGTCTCCGTCGACGCCTCGCTTCACTACCCGAAGGAGGACATCTGCCTGCCCCTCGACCAGCCTGACACGGCGCTCGGCGACCTCGCCCGCCACCTTGCGGCGGCTGGAGACAGCCTCAGGGCTGGCAACGCGCATCCCGGCCCTGACGCGGAGGATGCATACAACGACCTGTCGTTCGCGCTCCCGGCCAACGCCAGCGAGCTCTACTGCCCGCGCAAGCGGGACGCCGTAAGGGTCGTGCTCGGCGAGGCCGCCGGGATCTGGGAGGCCGCCTAATGACCGCGCACGACAGGACCCTAGCCGACGCCGCCCAGCGGGCTCTCGCCATCGCCGCGCACGAGCGGTCGATGATCGTGGAGGCCGGGGCCGGCTCCGGCAAGACGGCCCTGATGTCGGGCCGGATCGCCCTGATGCTCGCCTCCGGCGTCGCCCCCGGAGCAATCGCGGCCGTCAGCTTCACCGAACTCGCCGCGAGCGAACTTCTTGAGCGGGTCGGCGACGTCGTCGCCCACTTGCTCGCCGGCGAGGTCCCGGAGGAGTTGAGGCTCGCACTCCCGCACGGATTGTCGCCGCTCCAGGGTGCGAACCTGGTCGAGGCGGAGGCCCGGCTCGACGAGCTGGTCTGCACGACCATCCACGGCTTCTGCCAGCGCCTCGTGAAGCCTTACCCGGTCGAGGCCGACATCGATCCGGGGGCACGGGTGGCCGACGAGGCGGAAGCCGACGGCATCTTCCGCGACCTCCTCGACGAGTGGTTGCGGGAATGTCTCTCGGGCGGCGGCGGCCTTGTCGCCGAGATGGTGCTGGCGGACCCGGTCGCGGCGAAGGACGCGGTCGACCGGGTGGCGGAGTGCCTGCGCGAGGGGCGTACGGTCGGAACGCGTCCTGCGGAACCCTTGCCCCACTCGACGGAGGCCTTCCGCGGACGAGTTACCGCGTTCGCCGACTTCGTCCGCGCCTGCCCTGTAGCCGAGCAGGAGACCGCGTCGGCCCTGCTGGCGTTCCAGGCCATGGCCGAGCGCGTCCGCCACCTCGACGGCAACGACGACGCCACGGTCGTCTCTCTGCTAACGTCCGAGCCTGAGCCGAGCCTGTGCACCAAGGACGGCGGGTTTGCGAGCTATCGTGGCGGGAAGGGCAAGTGGGCGGCCGCCGCCAAGGCCGTCGGGATTCCTAAGGTCGAGGCGGATCTGTTCCACGAGGCGGCCAAGTCCCTGCACGGCGCCTGTTGCGACACGTGGGAGAGCATGCGGGCGAACGCCGCCAGTGAGTTCCTGGTCAGGTTGGTCGTGCAGGTCCGCGAGGTCCTCCGCCGCTACCAGGAGCGGAAGCGCGCGGGCGCCCTGCTCGACTTCGACGACCTGATCGCATCGGCGGCCACGCTCCTGCGGGACCACGAGGAGGTGCGGCAGGCGCTCGGCAGGCGGTACCGCCACGTCCTTGTCGATGAGTTCCAGGACACGGATCCGCTGCAAGCGGAGATCCTCTGGCTCCTGTGCGGTGAGTTGCCCGCCGACGCGGCCGGCGCGACCTGGACCTACCGCGTGCTGCGGCCCGGTGCGCTCTTCCTCGTCGGCGACCCGAAGCAGGCGATCTACCGCTTCCGGGGCGCAGACGTGTCGACCTACGTGCAGGCGCGCGACTGCATCCGCGCCAAGTCGCCGGATGACGTGATCTCCGTCTCGACGAACTTCCGGTCCTGCCGCTCGATCCTCGCCTTCGTGGACAACCGCTTCCGCGAGGTGCTGCAGGTGGAGGGGCAACCGGGCTACGTCGCCCTCGACCCGTTCCACGAGGACCACGACCGGGGTCCCTGCGTCGCCGCCCTCGACATCCCGGCGGCGGAGGGGGACGGGAAGCGCAGCGCCGACGCCCTGCGCGACGCCGAGGCGGAAGCCGTCGCGGACCTATGCGCGCGCCTGATCGGCCAGCGTCTCGTGACCTGCAGCCGCAACGGGACCCGGATCCTCCAGGCCGGCGACATCGCGCTCCTCGCGCCGAGCGGCAGCGACCTGTGGCGCTACGAGGAAGCCCTGGAAGCCAGGGGCATCCCAGTGTCGACCCAGGCGGGGAAGGGGTTCTTCCGCAGGCAGGAGATCCAGGACCTGATCGCCCTGACGCGGGTCCTGGCCGACCCTCGCGACACCCTGGCCCTCGGGGCGCTCCTGCGCGGCCCGGCGGTGGGCCTCACCGACGAGGAACTGCTCGACCTGGTTGACGCCCTGCCGCGCGACCCCGAGCGACCCGACGCGCGGCAGAAGCTGCGACTCGGCCTCGATGTCGCGCACGTCGCCCACCCGGTCGCGCGGGAGGTCATCGGGCGCCTGCAGGTCCTGGCGAGGCAGGCGCTCGGCACGACGCCGCACGACATCCTGAGCCAGGCGGTGGACGCGATCCGGCTTCGGCCCGTCGTCCGGCAACGGCACGACGGCCACGCCGAGCGCGCGCTGGCGAACGTCGACCTCTTCCTGGAGATGTCGCGCCCCTACGCCGTGCGCGGCCTGCGCGCCTTCGCCACGGCGATGAAGGCGGCCTGGGACGGGCGAACGCGCACGGTCGAGGGGAGGCCCGACGCCCAGGAGGCGGCGGTCTCCCTGTTCACGATGCACGCGTCCAAGGGCCTTGAGTGGCCCGTGGTTATTCCGATCAACACTTCGACCAGGACGAAGGCCGTGAGCGGAGCCCTCGTCGACCGACCGGCGAACTGCCTGTACTGCCCGGTCTTCGGGGTCCGCCCGGCCGGGTACGAGGATGCCTTGGACCGCGAACGCCGCGAGGTCGGCAACGAGCGGGTGCGGCTCTGGTACGTCGCGGCCACGCGGGCCCGCGAGACCCTCGTGCTGCCGCGCTTCCCCGAGCCGTCCGACCGGACCTCCTGGGCGTCGGTGATCGCTCTCGGCCTCGACGCCGTCCCCGCCATCGATCTGGAACGGCTTCCGCTCCGGCCGATGGCGGCCGTGACGGAGACGCTGAACGAACAGACGCTCGAGGTTTTCGCCTCGGAGGCGGCGACGGTCGCGCGCCATCGGCGGCTAACGTGGATCGTGCCGAGCCGGGACGACGCCCCGGTGCCGGGCTTCGAAGACGCCGGCTCCGAGCCGCTGCCCATTCCGACCGAAGCGGTACCGGCGCCTCCGCAAGGCGGCCGGGAGCGAGGCACGGTCATCCACAAGCTCTTGGAGGAAATCCTCACCGGGGAGCTTGATGAGCGTGACGGGCTGGAGGCCCGCGCACGTTTCCTCGCGGGGCACCTGCGTCCGTGCGGAGCGGACGGCCGGCCGGCCGCGCTCGATCCCGCCGATATTGCCGCCTGCGTCGCCAGGGCGCTCGCCCTCCCGCAGGTCGCAGGCATCCGCGAACGCCTCCGCGCGGAGGTGCCGGTCTACGCTTACGAGGCCCTCGACGAGGAGGAGCGGGCGACCTCGGGCGTGGCCGATGCACTGGCCTGCGACGAGCACGGACAGCCGGACGTGGTCGTTGACTGGAAGAGCGACGTCGCCCCGGAGGAGGGTGCGGTCCTGGGCTATCGCGCGCCGGTCGCGCGCTACCTCGCCGCGACCGGCGCGCGTATGGGCTTGATCGTGTTCGTAACCGACGGGACCGTCGTCTCCGTCACGCCGGCCTGAGGCCGGCGCCGCCCGCGGGAATCCTCAAGACTTGCTGGGGTTGGTCGGAGGGTCCGCCGACCGAACTCTGGGCGCCACATACCTCCCGTCGGCTTGTGAGCCCAAAGGTGGAGTGTTTGATCACCCATCTCGCCAAGACTTGGAGGCCTCGACAACCGCGCTCCCCGCGCGATGAGGGGTCATGGGTTTGAAAGCGGTCACCAATAGGCACGACATGCTGATGGCGCGGCCGCGGCTTATAGGTTCAATTCTTCCTACGGAGCGGGCTTCTGGGCCGACAGGCTCGAAGGTCTGTAAGGGGGGCAGGAGTTCGCTCGCCCTTGTTCGGCTGAGCGCCATAAGCGGCCTTTCGAACAGAGCCTCGGAGTAACCGCTTAGA
>NZ_SRHQ01000016.1:0-137765 GCF_004683995.1 Methylorubrum sp. Q1
GATGAGATGTCCAGATCGGACAAGGGCGCGGGACGAACATGCCTGAATCTTCCTCATAACGTGGAACAGGTCGGCTTACCGAATAGACCCGGTCAATGTGACTTCAGCAGCGCGGGTAGTGCCGCCGTGCGCTACGACGTCTTCCGCAAAAGATAGTCGAAGGAAATCCATGCCTTTCAATCTCAAAAGCATTCTCGATATCGAGGACGCCACGCATTTCAAATTTCATGCGGCGCGCTGGAATGGCGAGTATCAGCCGCTGGACGTTTTTACCCGGGATAGAGAGGAGTGGGTCGGCTGGAACAGGTGGCGCGGGAAGAGAGACGATTTCAATCGCCGATACATTATTTCATTTATCGATTTCTATCCTGAGCGCCACGCTTGGCTCTTCGGCGGAATGTTCGAGGTGATCGCGCGACAGCCTGTTGAAGGCCCGAGCTACGAAATTACTGCATGCGAGCAGGGAAGTGAATTGATTGGACGGCTGAAGATCTCCCTTGAGCTGAGCCGCGGAAAATCCTTCAAGTTTGAAGGCATTATTGACGATGTCGTCGTTACAGAGGTGTTGAAGGAGCCATACTCGGGCGACCCGTTTGCTGGGTTTGACAACGTAAGTCTTGATTTTTCAATGCTAGAGACAATTATCAGGAACGGGCGCCTTGATTGGAGAACTGCTCTGCAAAATATCAAGGGAGTCTATCTTATTGTCGATAAAAGTTCTGGTAAAAAATATGTCGGATCGGCTTACAATGACATTGGAATATGGTCGCGCTGGTCCGCGTACGCGGCGACCGGCCATGGGTGGAACGTAGCCCTAGTAGAACTTATTGCGGACAAGGGTATTGCTTACGCCCGTGAAAACTTCCGTATGACGCTGCTGGAAGCGTGGCCTTACCGAACCGAGGACAAGGTCATCATCAGTCGAGAAACGCATTGGAAAGAGGCGCTGCTTACTCGTGGCGACTTCGGATATAACCGCAATTGACCGTTTCGGCCTCAAGAAAATTAGGTCTCTGTTCGCACAAACGCTTCGGATACCCCGAAGCACGAGGACTCCCACATCATTGATCGTTGAATTTTCCTATGGAATCCAATCGGGTTCGCGCCAGCCCGCTTCGGCCAGGCTTTCCTCCAGCTCCAAACGCACCTCGGCCGGCGCATGTGCCCCGAGGAAGCCTAACCTCTCGATGAACGACCTTATGATCCGACCGGTCCCGCCGGTCGTGATGCTGGCGCGGTAGGTCAGGTCCTCGAAGAAGGATGTCTCGAAATCACGGACGGCATGCTCGTCCTCCCAGATGTCTGGCATGTCGACCAACGTTAGCGTGCGGGCCAAGCGCTTGCGCGCGTCCTCGTCCGACAACGTTGTGCTCCTCGACCGCAGGAACCGCTCGAACAACTCAGCGCGGTTCGGGACCGGCTGAACCTCGATCCCATGCCTGTCGAGCAGGCCCTGCAATGAAGTCACGTGCGCATCGAACGCTGCGCGGACCCTTTCTTGCCCGGGACCGGCGTTCAGTTCCTCGGCTATCTCAGTGAGCTTTCTCAGCCGCTCGCCCTCATCGTCCGCGATGCGCAGCCTGAGTTCGCGGGCATACTTCCTGGGCATCCACAATCCGAGCACGGTGTCGATGCTCGACCGACGGTACTGCGTGCGCTGAGCCACCGCCTCCTCGCCCTCTAGGACAGGCAAGTCATCTAGGCCTAGGGCGCTGCGGAGACTGAAACCGAATCCCTCCGTGCGTGGGCGGGCATGCTCGACGCCGGCCTCGCCGGCGAGAACCGCCCCGATCTTCTCCCTATTGTCCGGCGTGAAGCGGAAAGCGTCGAAGGTGAAGAGGCGTGGCGTGGGCGGCTTGTGGCAGAGCTCTCCGGCCAGGAAGAAATCTCGCAGCGTCCGGATGTCGACGGCAGGCTGAGGATCCGCGACGGACCTCGCCTCATCGAACACAGCATCCATGTAAGCCATCAGGGCTTCGTGCCGTCCCGAGAGCCGCACCATCATCTCATGGCGCTTGCTGCCCGGATTGGCGGACCCGACGTACCAAACCGGGTGCGTCCGCCTAAGAATGCGAAACAGCTTGGTATGGAAGTGTACCGGCGAGTTCATGACGACCTTGACGGTCACATCTCTGAAGCCGACGCCTCGAAGCCTGTTCTCCACCTCACGCATGTCTCCCCAGGTCCGAGGGATGAGGGCAGTAGCCTCTAGGCCGACAGCGATCCTAAGGGTGCAGTCGCGCCGCGCCGAGCGAGGCACCTTCCGGCACACGTTCACCAGCGCTTCGACGGCATAGTAGCCTCCGAGGATGGATATCTCCGTGGCACCCCTGGCATCCTCATGGATAGCTTCGACCAGCTCGACGAAGTTGATTTCCCGGTCGGCCAGGCCGATCAGGTCCTCGCGGTGTACATAGATGGCTTCGTCGACGTTCATGGCCTTTGCCCCTGGTACGCCAGCCCACTGCGCCAGACCGGCCAGATCAATCTAAGGCTGAATTACGGGGGCGCCCATGAGGCCGCCGCAACCAGCGCTCGCAAACGGAAGAGCGGCTGCTTGATGTGGCATGACATGCTGGCCATCCATCATATTGGGTCGGCCGTTTCCAAGGCTCGCGCAGGTAAGCGTGTCGCCAAATGCCGGAACACGCCGGCCTCGCGCCAAGTGTCCTGGGAGCCGACGACGTAGAGGTTCTCCTTGGCGCGAGTGACGGCCACGTTGAGGATGTTCGGGTAGCCCCCGGCCCAGCCGCGAGCACCGCGCTGCGTCGGCAGCGGGGCTCCGAGCACGAGGATGACGGTGTCCGCCTCGCGCCCCTGAACGGTATGCACCGTGCCAATCCGGTCCCGGGTCCACGCGTACGAATCGGACGTCCAGCGCTGCAGCAGGCCGGACTTCATCACACGCTCGCGCAGCTGCTGGGCCACGATGACGAACGGGCTGACGATGTATAGGTCGGGCTCGGCCACGTTGGCATCCGAGAGACGGCGCAGCATCGCGACCACCGCGGCGCCCTCCGCCTCGGACCACTTGTCCTCGGTGCGCCCACCGACGACGTCGACCCAGCGGGAAGGGCCGAGCACGTCCCGGATGGCGGAGGTCCGAGACGGCGTCGCGTGCACCATGAGGTTCGAGTAGGCGACCGAGTTCGAGAGGCTGAACATCGGGTCGGCGCAGCGCCGGTGTACCAGCAGGGGGAAGCCGACCTGCACCGAGCCCACGGTCTGCTGGAACTCGGCCACGAAGGTCGCAGAGGCATCGGCCACCGCCTGCACCGACGCCTTCGGCGCGTTCCACCTCTCCGGGTCGACCCCGAAGTCCGCGCAGATCGTCTCGGCCAGCTCGGTCGGCAAGGACGTCACCGGCTCGATCTGGAGGGGGTCTCCGACCACCACGGACCGCTTCGTGCGCATCATCGCGCCGACCACGGCCTGGGGCACAGCCTGCCCGGCCTCGTCCACAAGCAGCCACCCGAGCGTCTCAGGCGGCAGGTATCCGAGCATGCGCGTGACGGAGGCGAAGGTCGTCGAGATCACCGGCACGACGAGGAACAGGGTCGCCCATAGGTCGGGCATGTGCGGTCGAGTCTTCGGCTGCCAAGCGTTCCGGCCGATCAACGCCTTGAATAGGTTTTCGAGGTTGCTCCGGACCGGTACCGCGGCCGCGTCGATGAAGGCCTTGTGGACCGCGAGGGCGAGTTCGAAGACCTGGGCACGCTCCCGGTGCGCGGCGGCGTCGAGCCACGGCGCGGCGAGATGAAGGACTTCCCTGTCCCGAGCGAAGAATGCGGCATCGACCGCCCGCGCGCCGCATCTCCGGCGCATCAGGGCGACCCGCTCCTCCGCCTGGTCCCGGATCACGACCGCCTGCTGGAATTCCCTGTCGGCCGACTTCCTCGCCTTCTCGGCCGCGCCATGTCGGCCCTGGGCGGATGCGGAGCGCGCGGCGGCATCGTTGGCCTCACGGTCGACGCGCTCCAGAACCGATCCAAGCTGGTCGTTGCTTGCGGACCAGTCCCTCGCCGACCTCGTCCCGAATGTCCGCGCGAGGAAGCCGGGCCGACGGGCCTGGTGCGCGTCCAAGGCCTGCTGCGCCCGATCCCGCGCCTGCTTCGTCCGAGAGGCTTCCGTCACCGATTCCTGGTGATCCTGCTTAGCTGCCGCGGCCGCAGCCTCAGCGGCATCCACGGCACGGGACGCCCTCGTGGCCGCCGACCGAAGTTCAGGCAGCGCGGCGACCTCCTTCCGGGCAGCCTCGATCTCGGAGAGAAAATTCCGGATTTTGGCCACCTCGGCCTGGAACGCAGACCGGGCTTCCTGCCACCGCTTTAGGGCTTCGGTCCGGTTGCGAGGCGGGCTCTCGCGGTCGATGACGAGGGGGCGGCGCTTGCGGACCTTCCCGGGCGCACTCGGGTCGGGCTCCTCAATCCATTGCGGGCTGCCCGCCACCTCGGCCAGGTAGGTCCGGAGCCCATGATCTGGATCCATCCAGGCCGCCTCGCGGAAGGCGAAGCGGTTCGAGGCGTTGCCGAGCACGGCCGCGATCAGGCCCCAGGCCTCGACCCCACCGCCGACCTTGTCGGCCACCGTCTTGAAGTAGCGCAGGCTACCGGCGTCGTCCGCGATGGCCTTCAGGGCGGGTAGCTCGCGGCTGACGTTCTCGACCGCCTTGTTGTTCGATGAGGCCACGAGCATCTCGAAGCCGCGCAGCCGTTCGTCCACCCGGTGGATGGGCACGGTCGCCGTACCGACCTTGGGCTTCGCGCCGGTGGCCGTGAACGCCTTCTCGGGAGCCTCAAAGGTGCACATCGCCTCGGCGCGGCGGACGACAAGCGCGGCGACCATGTCACGGAGCAGGGTGGTCTTGCCGGTCCCGGGCGGCCCGTTGACCGGGAAGAGATCGATGCCCGGCAGGTCCGACATCGCTACGTTGACGGCGCCCTGCTGCAGCAGGACGAGGGGATGGCGACCCGGCGCCGGCCAGCGTCCGGGCGGGAAGCGCCCGGGGGCCACCGACGCGGCCATCACCGCCTCGCCGGCGAGGACGTCCTTCCGCTCGGCCCGCTTGGTGATCCCGAGGTAGGACCGGAGAGCGGTGGGGACCGTCCCCGCCGTCACGAGCTTCCTGACCGCAGCCAGGTCCTCAAGGAAGAAGCTCCCCATCAGCGGGGCGTCGGGCGGATCCTGGGCCTTCCAATAGTGGTAGACGCGGATCGCGAAGGTCGGCCCCTCGACGAGGCTGGGATGAAGTCCCAGCGTCCCGATGAGCCAGTCGTAGGCGCCCCGGATCGCGGTGGCGTCCAGCGGCAGCGGCTTGCCCTCGTCATTTACCCGACGGAGCCGACGATCGAGATCCTCGTTCAGCTTGGTCTCGGCCTCGGGCCAGCGGCCCAGGCCGACCAGATCCTGCTTGAGGGCGAGCGGCAGGCCCCAGGCGAAGCTCGACAACGCCGCGGCCTCGCCCTCCTCGACCAGCACGCCGGCCTTGTCGACGGTGACGGTCGCGATGGCCGCCATGCCTCGCGCGGCAGGCCGGTCCTGATGCTTGTCCACGAAGACGGACAGCAGGGCGTTCGTCGCCTCGTCCATGCGGATGGCGCCGAGGACGACCTGGTAGAAGAGCTGCTTGTTCGGCTTTGCCCTCTCGCCGGGCGGCCGCCACGGCAGGCCCCCGTCAAGGGGGGCGATCCGGCGCGCGTCGCCGTCCGCCATGTCCGCAGGCTTGCGGTAGGTGATGGGGGACAGCACCTCTAACGCCGTCCAGGCCGAGAGCACGTCCTCGGCCCGATCCCTCACCGGCGGAGGCTGCCGGCGCGGGCCGCGATCCAGCCATGGCGGCGACGATGAGGGCTTCGCCTCAGGCTTCGGTTCGGGAGGCGGTTCCTTGGTAGCGGTGCGCTGGGGAGGCTCCGGAGGCTTCGACGGTGGCGGGGAAACTGTCGTGGCGCGTGGAGACGCCTCAAATGTTTCGGCGCCTTCCAGAGCCGCGGTCACCCTAGCCTTGAGGCGACCGGCTCTCTCCGTCGAGCGCTGGCCGAGTTCCGTGAGGAGGGTCTTGAGGACCTTCCTGTCGCCCGCGGCGGTCGAGAAGATGCGTTCAAGCTCGACGATGCTGGCGCTGAGGTGGGGACGAGACATCGAAATCGACCAGGAATCCTGCGGCCAAGTTTCCTGGCTGGGCGCGGCCTTGTCCAGCACGACATTCGGGCGCGCCGAAGGTTCGGCTTTAAAGTCGGCACACCAATGTCTGACAACCTATCGCCCTCCGGTAGACGTTCCAGATAATACCAACCATGCACGGAGCCGACCGGTACAACCTTTGATGGCTCGGAGATGAGGCAGGGCCGCATCCGATTGGACTGACCTCGAAGCGCACCCCATCGAGCCCGCCGCTACGGAGCTTGGGTTGAAGAGGTTTTGCATCTCCTTTAAGGCCGCAGGGGCTACCCTTACCCCGTCGGCGCCCCTACACTGATCGGCAAGTTCGACATGCGAAGCGTCATGTCTGTTCGGTGATGGAAGGTGTCGCCGCCACGGCATCAGCGACGCGACGTTCTACACGTGGCGCTCGCGCTTCGGCGGCATGGAGGTCTCGGACGCGCGTCGCCTGAAGGCGCTCGACGAGGAGAACCGCAAGCTCAAGAAGTTTCTGGCCGAAGCGATGCTCGACGTGGCGACGCTGCGTGAGGCGCTGGGAAAAAACTTCTGACGCCCGGCGCACGGAGAACGGCCGTGAGCTGGGCCATCGCGGAGAAGGGCTATTCGCAGCGTCGCGCCTGCGGGCTGATCGGCCTGGAGCCGAAGACCTACCGCTACGCCTCGACGCGAGGTGACGATGCGGCTGTGCGGGTACGCCTGCGCAGCCTGGCCCGCGAGCGCCGCCGGTTCGGCTACCGGCGCCTGCTCATTCTGCTGCGGCGGGAGGGCCTCACCCTGAACCACAAGAAGCTCTTCCGCCTCTACTGGGAGGAGCGGCTGTCGGTGCGCAGGCGCGGTGGGCGCAAACGAGCCCTTGGCACGCGGGCCCCCGCTGCCGTGCCGCAGGAGCCGAACCAGCGCTGGAGCCTCGACTTCGTCTCCGACACGCTCGACGACGGGCGCCGCTTCCTCATCCTCGTCGTGGTCGACGATTGCACGCGAGAGTGCCTGGCGCTGGTGGTCGACACGTCGCTGTCCGGGCGGCGGGTCGCGCGTGAACTCGACCGGATCATCGCCGGCCGTGGCAAGCCGCTGATGATCGTCTCGGGTAACGGCACCGAACTGACCTCGCACGCCATCCTGCGCTGGCAGGAGGAGCGTGCGGTCGCGTGGCATTACATTGCGCCCGGCAAGCCAAAGCAGAACGGCTTCGTTGAAAGCTTGAACGGGCGCTTGCGCGACGAGTGCCTGAACGAGCATCTGTTCCGGAGCCTGCCGGCGGCCCGGACCATCATCGAGGCGTGGCGGATCGACTACAACACCTGCCGCCCTCACACGAGCCTCGGCGGGCTCACCCCGAAAGCGTTTGCAACCCGGTCCAAACAGGGCCAGAACCAGAACGGACTCTGGTTATGAACGGGGGCAAGCAGGGGGCAAGGTCACTGGCTGCCCGAATAGATCACCGTTTCGTCGGGGCTGTTATCCGAGAAGGTCCACCCCACGAGCCGAGCTGCCTTTGCGAGCCGGTCCTTCGGTCGACGCGCCATTCTCCGCCGGAAAGTTCTAGCGACTTCCTTGGGTGTCGCTCCTCCGCCGATGGGATCGGGCCAGGTTAAGGTGTCGTACCCTGAGGGCTTGGGCGGAAGAGAGGAAGTACGCGGACCCGTGTAGCCGTGAAGTTCGAATGCCCTGTAGCGCAGCAACTGGGAGAGGTGTTCGTCAGGCACGACCTCGCGCTGGCTGTCCGTGAGCTTAGCGATAAACGTGGGCGTATAGCAGATGTTGCGCAGGTCGCTGTACGACGCTGGGTCCCGTGCATCTGAGTAAAGGTGGTTGCACTGAAGGTCGGCACCCCGCTTGAGGCCGGTGGCCCATTCGAACGCAGTCGCCGGGCTTGCATTGTCGTCCAGCATCACATCCCCGAGGATCGTGCCCTTTGGGCCTCCCCGGATCGTACGGAACACAGCTCGCGCGCCTACTGCTTGTACGGCATCAGGATGAGCGAAGACCGTGAGCGAGGCGAGCGCCTGGTCGAGAGAGCGCCAAGCGGACGCCCCGATGAGCTCGACGAGAACGTGCCGGCCATCATTGCCAAAGTCGGCAAGGGTCGGGAACTGCGTGGCTGCGTTCATTGCGGAGCTCCGGGCATTGCCATCGAATCACGTTTACCCAGAATTTGAGGGGGAACGGGCGCCAATCCGGTTCACATCGCCTTGGTCGTCGCTCGCGCATCACTCCCTGCCAGCGCTGCCAGGACGGCGTCCCGGGCAGCACGCCCCTTCCGCCCCGCCTTGTTGTCCGCGAGCGCCGTCCAGGAATTCATGTGGTTGAAGCCCTGCCCGCCGAAATGGACGATGTGTACCCAGGTCACCTTTCCATCGCCGTAAGCCACCTCGTTGATCTGGCGGGTCCCCGGATAAAGCCTGGTGATTCGTTCACGGCAGCTCTTCATGTAGGACGTGTCGTTCGACAGCATGAGGACGATCTGGAGCCTGGGCGGCAGACGGGAGAGGTAGAGATCAGTACACCGGTCCCGCCATTCCTCGTAGCTCTTGGCGGCAGCCGAGGACGATATGATCGTGCCCGACTTCCTGCCGTTTTCGGCCAGCGAGCAGCGGACCAGGGACCCGAAGGCCCAATCCTGCTCGTCGGACCTAAGGTGGTTGTCCAGGGTGTCGCCCTCATCCAAGAGGGTGAGCATCCTCAGGCCGCCCGTCAGGCGGTCGCGGAAGCCGGCGTAGGGTATTGCGTCGTGGTGCTTCGCCAGGATGTCCTTCGACTGGCGTTCGCCCTTCGAGAAGCCCAGCAGGAGGAAGCGGGGGTTCTGGGCACCCCATGCGCAGGGGTTGTTCTCCAGGCTCCAGCCATCCTCGGACTGGATCTTCGTCCTTCCCCACACCGCTCCGCCGGGGAAGCAGGCCGTGCAGGCCATACGGCCGTGTGGGGGTAGTAGAGGCTTTGTCGACATTCGCTGCATCGCTGGAAGGAAGGGAGGCCCTCTTGCCGATAGAGCCTTAACGGCATGCCCTCCCACCGAAGCAGGCCTGTCGGTGATCGCTAATGTGACACAACCTCCTGACGTCATGGCCGCCGCTTTTGGGGCCGCTTTAAACCCCCGAGCGGACATTCGCATCGGCGGGGTGGAAGGTCTGCAACGGGTCAGGAGTTCGCGCGCCGATTGTTCGGCTGCGCGCCACTTCCAGACCTTCACCCAAAGCGAGCGGAATGGCCGCTTGTCGGTAAGCGGTGTCTTCAGGCCACGTCCCTGAGGGGTGAAGTGGTTGGGTAGGCCCACGGCAGCAGGTCGTCGAGACGGCGGTTGGGATGGCCCTCGACGATGCGGGTGATGACGTCGGCGAGGTAGGCGCGGGGCTCCACGCCGACCAGCTTACAGGTCTCGACGAGCGAGGCGACGACCGCCCAGTGTCCGGCTCCCGCGTCCGATCCGGCAAACAGCGCGTTCTTGCGCGTCAGGGCCAGGGGCCGGATCGTGCGCTCGACCATGTTCGAGTCGAGTTCGACCCGCCCATCGTCGAGGAACAGGCTCAGGCCTGCCCAGCGGGTCAGTGCATAGCGGATTGCCTCGGCCAGCTTGCTCTTCTGGCTGATCAGCCCGAGCCGCTGCTGCAGCCAAGGTTCCATTGCCGCCAGGATCGGACGGCTGCGTGCCCGACGCATGGCGCAGCGCTCCTCGGCGGGGCGGCCGCGGATCTCGGCCTCGATCCGGTAGAGGCCGGCGATGCGCGCCAGCACCTCCGCCGCGATCGGTCCGTCGAGCTCGTAGAACCCCCGGCGCACATGGCTCCAGCAAAACGCGAGCTGCACCTCGCCCTGTCGGGCCAATACTTTGTAGCCCGCGTAGCCGTCGACCTGGAGCACGCCCCGGAACCCGGACAGATGCGCCATCGGCTGCCGGGCCGTGCGGTCGGGCGCGTAGACGTAGGCCACGCTTGGCGGATCGGTCCCACCCCAGGGCCGGTCGTCGCGGGCATAGGCGAAGAGTTGACCCGTCTTGGTGCGGCCCCGGCCGGGATCGAGCACCGGCGCGGTGGTCTCGTCGGCAAACAGCTTGCCCGACCCCTTCAACCGCTCCAGCAAGCGCGCGTGGACCGGCCGGAGCAGGAAGGCGGCGCGTCCGACCCAGTCGGCCAGCGTCGAACGGTCGAGGCCGACGCCCTGGCGGGCGAAGATCTGTGCCTGCCGGTAGAGCGGCAGATGGTCGGCGTACTTGGACACGAGAACCTGGGCGACGAGGGCGTCGGTCGGCAACCCGCCCTCGATCAGCCGAGCCGGCGCGGGGGCCTGCACCACGACGTCCTCGCAGGCGCGGCAGGCATAGCGCGGGCGGCGCACGACGAGAATCCGCATCTGGGCCGGCACGATGTCGAGACGCTCGGACACGTCCTCGCCGATCCGGTGCAGGCCGCCCGAGCAGCACGGGCAGACGAGGCTCTCGATCTCGACCACATGCTCCACGCGCGGCAGATGGGCGGGCAACGCCCCGCGGTTCGAGCGCCGTCGCGCTGCCCGTTCCACCCTCACCGTTGCGACCACCTCCTCGGCGGCATGACCTGCGGCCTCGACCTGCTCGGCCTCCTCCAGCCCGAGCAGATGCTGGTCCTCGGGCAGGCTCTCGGCGCGGCGTCCGAAGCGGTGCCGCTGCAGCGCCTTGATGATCTGGCGCAGCCGTTCGTTCTCGGCGCGCTCCTCGGCGAGCAGCGTCTTGAGCGTTGCGGGATCGTCGAGGGAGGGCGAAGCGGGCGCGGCCACGGGACAGATAAGATCATATCCGTCAGCGGCTTGCCACCATTGACGAACCCGCGTGCCGGTCTTTTGCGCTCAACCGGCCATCGCCGGGGCCGTGACGACGCGCGCCGGATGCACACGCTTCCAGTCCAGCCCTTCCAGAAGCGCCGAGAGCTGGGCCGCGGTGAGGTGCACGACGCCGTCCTGCCGCTTCGGCCAGCAGAACCCACCGGCCTCCAGTCGCTTGGCCACGAGAACCACACCGCTGCCGTCCCAGAACAGAAGCTTGACCCTGTCCGACCGTTTGGCACGGAACACGTAGACCGTGCCGGAGAACGGCTCCGCCCCCATCGCCTCGCGCACCAGCGCGGCCAGCCCGTCCATCCCCTTGCGGAAGTCCACAGGCCGCGAGGCAAGCATCACCCGCACCGTGCCCGAGGGACCGATCATGCTGGAGCCTTCAGCGCAGCGATCACCGCCGCAATCTGAGCCGCGCTCGCCCCTGCGCCGATCCGGATCGTCGCGCTGGCCAGTTCGACCTCGATCCCAGGGGCGATGGAGCCGCGACCCGGCGCATCGCTCGCCGCGCCACGATCCGCATCGGGAGGCCGCCCCTGCCGGTCCGACCCGAGCACGGCCGGGACGAAGCGCAACTCGCCCGTGTCGCAGTCCGATCCGGCATGGCGGGCCAGACGCCGCCATGTGAACAGCTGCGAGGCACTCAGGCCATGCCGACGCGCCACCGCACTGACCGAGACGCCGGGCCCCTCGCTCTCGGCGACGATGGCGGCCTTCTCGTCCGCCGACCACGTCCGCCGCCGACCGGCCCCGGTGAACAGTTCCAGACGCCGGACCGGCTCCGACATGGCCATACTGTCAGCGGGCGTTGAATACTCCCTGATTGTGGGCATCGAAAATTCCCTGGTCGGTGCCCTGGCCCGTAGGGGCGCGACGCCCCGCGCCCTCTCGGGCTTTTCCATCCTCAGCCACCATGCCCGCCGATACCGATCGGCTGGGAGCGACGAGGATGGTCCTGCTGGGAGAACTCGTCATGATCCTGGACCTGCACCGACAGGGCCTGTCCGTCTCCGCCATCGCCCGCCGGACCGGCCGCGATCCGAAGACGATCCGCAAGTACATCGAGCGCGGCCTCGAACCGCCGGCCTACGGCCCGCGTCAGCCGGGCCGCCCGAGCAAACTCGCGCCCTATCTCGATTATCTGCGCGAGCGGATCACCGCCTTCCCCGACCTGAGTGCCGTGCGCCTGACCCGCGAGTTGCGCGAGCGCGGCTACACCGGTGCCTACACCGCGGTGAAGCGGTTCGCCGCCGCGATCCGGCCGCCCGAGGCCAAGCCCTACGAGGTCCGCTTCGAGACCCCGGCCGGCCAGCAGGCGCAGGTCGACTTCGCCCGCTTCGTCGTCACCTTCACGGATGCGCCGGGCACGACCTGCATCGTCTGGCTGTTCTCGCTGGTGCTCGGCCATTCCCGGCACATCGAGGCACGCTTCGTCCTGCACCAGGATCTGCAGACGCTGCTGCGCTGTCACATGCAGGCCTTCACCGCGATCGGGGGCGTGCCGATCGAGATCCTCTACGATCGCATGAAGACGGCGGTCACCGGCGAGGATGCGGACGGCCACATCGTCTACAACCGATCCCTTCTGGCACTCGCCCAGCACTACGGATTCCTGCCGCGCGCCTGCCGCCCGTACCGGGCCAAGACCAAGGGGAAGGTCGAGCGACCGTTCTCCTACATCCGCCAGGACTTCTTCCTGGCACGTTCCTTCCGCGACCTCAACGACCTCAATCGCCAGCTTCGGATCTGGCTCGATACCGTCGCCAACGTCCGCCTGCACGGCACCACGCAGCGGATCGTCTCGGAAGCCTTCGCCGCCGAGCGGCCTGAGTTGCAGCCCTTGCCGGCTCTGCCCTTCGACGCTCTGCTCACGCTGGAGCGGCGCGTCAGCCACGATGGCCTCGTCTCGATCGGTGGCAACTATTACAGCGTACCGGATCGGATACAGCGTACCGGATCGGACCCGGCGCGTCGTCGAGGTGCATCAGTTGCCCGACACGATCCGCATCCTCGATGGTGGCCGGCTCGTCGCGAGCCATCCGATCCTGGAGGGACGACGGCAGTACCGCATCGACCCCGACCATCGGCAAGGCACGGCCGCTCGGGCCATGCGCCGCGGCCATCCCGACGGTCTGCCGATCGGCCGCCATGGCGATCACGTCGCCCGGCGCTCGCTGGCCGTCTACCAGGCAGTCGGCGAACGCCTCGCCGGCGGGATCGGAGGCCAGCGATGAGCCGCACCGCATCCTGTGCCATCACGACCCTCGACAGCATCAAGCGCAGCCTGGTCGGCCTGCGCATGCCGCGCGCCCTGGAGGTCCTCGACGCGACAGTCCGGCGCATCGAGCAGGGCGAGATCGACGGCTTGGCCGCCCTCGACGTGATCCTGGCCGAGGAACTGACGCTGCGCGAGAACCGCCGCGTGAAGACCGCCCTGCTGGTCGCGCGCCTGACCACAATCAAGACGCTGTCCGGGTTCGACTTCGCCTTCCAGCCCTCGCTCGACCGCGAGCGCATCCTGGCGCTGGCGGAACTGACCTTCATCGACCGGGCCGAGGTCGTCCATCTGCTCGGACCACCCGGCACCGGCAAGAGCCATCTGGCGATCGCGCTTGCCGTTGAGGCGGTCAAGGCCGGACGCAGCGTGGTGTTCTCGACGCTGGCCGATCTCGTGACCTCGCTGGCCAAGGCCGAGCGCGACGGCTCCCTGCGCGAGCGCATCCGCTATCTCTGCCGGGCCTCGCTGCTGGTCGTGGACGAGATCGGCTACCTCCCCGTCGTCCCCGGTGGCGGCAACCTGTTCTTCCAACTCGTCAACGCGCGCTACGAGCGCGGGGCGATGATCCTGACTTCGAACCGCGGCTTCGCCGAGTGGAGCGAGATGTTCGGTGATCCGGTCGTGGCGACAGCCCTGCTCGACCGACTCCTCCACCATGCCGTGGTGATCCAGATCGAGGGGGCGAGCTACCGCCTGCGCCAGCACGCCGACCTCGTCCCCGAGCACGTCCGCTCCAAGGCCCTGATCGTTCCGCCGCCCGCACCCAGGCGTCGCGGTCGTCCACCCGGAAAGGCTGCCTCCGATCACACGGCCGCCTGATCACCGATCCGCACCGAACCCGCTGGCCAGGGAATTTTGAAAGCCCACAATTGCGGAGACTTCGGTGCCCGTTGACACATACGCTCTGACATCGACATGGGACGGAGCTCCTGTCTCCCTCCGTATGTCCCTCCGGCCGCCTCCAACGAAAGGTGCCCGCCAGACGACGCTTACGCTTGTCGCCCGAGAGCTGCTATTGAAACGGAATGGTCGGTCCAGGTCTCCTTAAGATTGTCACGGTCGGCCTGCCGTGTGGCTTAAGGCGGCCCGCCGCCGATGCCCACGACGCCAAGCTATACCCCGCGTGGCAACACGCTCCATTTGGCAGCGGGCGACGTGCTAGGCGCAACCTTCGATATCGTCGCCTTATCCAGCACCATGCTCAGTGACAAAAGCGGAGCTCGCCATGTCGTGCACCGTTGAGCGCGGGCGATAGTCATTCACGGTAAGGTCGGAGGATCGCTCGCCGAGCTCAGCTGGCGCATGCGATGGCCCCCCACCTTCGACCGTCGCCGCAACAAAGCCTGCGAGAAGATCGCGGCGGCTAAGAACGCGGTTGAATAATGCTATTGCAGAAGCAGCCGCAGTGTGCTTGCGGAATATCCCAAATCGAAAGATAAACGCAACTTCTATCCGCGCGCAATCAGCATTGTACCCGGCACAATAAAACCTAGTTACCTGCGCATTGCAGAGAAGAAAATTATTTCAATTCAGGTTTGACGCTCCATGCCTCGCTACTTTTCCGACATCAACGACGGTGGAGCGTGCGGGTCCCAGGGTAGGCCTCCGTGGCCGGAGGCAGAACACCTAAAAATCTTACTATGTAGAAAATTAGACTGCTACATTGGCTCGCATATCAACAATATCCCCACAATCCCAAAAAACATATTGGACTTGCTAAAGGCAGAAATTGCCCCCATGCTTTCGTGCAATGAAGCGCAGGCTATCGACGCCAATCTTTATTAGGGCCCAAGAATACGGCCTTAGCGCATAAAGGATAAAATGCTGAAAAGACAGCTATGACCGTAATCAGCAGAGCCGCCACCTTCCGGATCTGCTGCACCCGACACATTCGAAGGCCACGGCGGCTCCATGTCCGATCAGCATTCGGTGAGGCTTACCTCGACCAGCGAAGAACCTGGGCAGAGAGTGAGACCTGGCTTTCGTTCGTTTAAAACAGCTGTGCCGATTGATTATCCTCGACGATGGCACCGAGACATTCTCATTCAAGCGACTCTTGAGAGTTCAATTTCGGCAATAGAACCAGGAGATCCACTGTACCGTAATGAGCGAATTTTTAGTTTTATTGTAGTTGCCGGAGTCCAGCGGCGATTAATCATGGCCACCACCAGTCGCCTTGAGCTGTCCTCAAAAAAAACTTTCCTGACCACGTTTTGATCACCAGATCCTACGTTCTGTCCGAACCGCGATGCTCCACCGCTCGGGCAGTTTGGGCAGCTCGCAAGCTCGTAATCCCTGTCGGAGACCGGCTCAGAATTCTGGAGCGTCTGAATGACGCTGAAGCGGGGTTGACGCTCGGCGAACTCGCCAACTGTGTGCGAAGCTCAGATCTCGAGCCAGCAGCAGCAGTCCTTGCACTTGTCTGCGCCGGTCAGGCGGACCTAGAGCCTGGGGAAGGGCTATCGCCGGAGACCCTTGTACGACGTCGTTTCGGTGAATCGGCTCCACGGCAGGATCGCCTAGCCAGTGCGCTGGCGATCTAAGTGCAGACGTGATCGACGCGCTGTCCCAATGAGCTGCCACGAAAAGCGTGTGCCCTTTGGTTTTTGAAAAGAGCAGGTCGGGGGCTACTCCCCGCATAGCGACCCAAGCCTACAAGCTATAACACTCTCTGTTTGAGGCCCTCACCCAGAAGCGCGATTGCGTTGCAAATTTACGACGCGCCAGCCAAATTTTTCTGCGCTTCGAAGGAATGGTTCGCCCTCCTAAATGAGCTCCGATGTCCCTGCGACGAAGGAATGAGCAGGCAAAAATGGACGCTCCGCTCCTTTGATTATAAATAAATGTGCATTTCGAACAAAACCGATTCCTTTTATGCAAGTTCCACACAATGTCGCCTATTTAAAAATTGACTATCTACGATCGATATGCATCCGGCAGAATAAACCTAGTCACATCGTTTCCGATTCGTACCGATATCCAGTCAATCCTGGCGCCACTGCTCGGGGTGGAGCTTCGGACCGATAGTTCTGCTTATCGAGGCGGCTGAAGATCGCATTCGTTGCTTGAGGGGAGGCTTGCGTTCGCCGTTCCTTCCTGCAATGCATAAGCGAATCGCTGGAGTGCCGATACGAGCTCGCCACATTTGACGAGCGCTCAGCAGCACTCGAGCAGCAGCTAACCAGAGGACGAACAATGCAGCTATGGAACAAATGAGAAAGGCGCTCAGGAGATCCTGAGCGCCCAATCACTAAGCCGTCCGCCAGGCGTGGCAGCTAACCGGACGGCCTATCAGCGACACTGACGATTCCAGAGGAATCGCGCAGCAATCACGGCGGCATAATGCCTACGCCCGGCTTCAGCCGCAAGCGGATTATGCTGAGCCATGCGTGCTGCCTGATACCCAGGGGAGGCAAGCAGCATGCACCCACAGCATTCCAATCTCCAAGCATCTCAGCGCCGACTTATGACGCACGCGCTACGCAGACTCGAAGGCCAGCAAGAAAGCAGCACATCGTCAACGTGATGCGGCTTCTTAAGCAAGTCACAATAGCATGTAGGCAGATCGCGCCGCCGATACCAATCTGGCGATACGCATATAGACTACTGAACGATATCGATAAAATCGAGCCCGGAGCTTGAGGCCGGCAGCCTCAATGCCAACTGCGCCGTAGAGCTTAAGATGAAGCAAGTGATGTAGCTTGGAAGCAATGCGCGTGGACGCTTCCAGTGAAAGCGCAAATCTACAAATATATTTCGACTAGTTGCACACCACATGCAGAAACCTTCGAAGTAGCCTTCCGTCCTGGTGACATCGAGAGCGACAGGTGCAGCTTCCGCTCCACGGCTCACGACCACGCCGGACGGTCTGCCGGTGAGGCATTAACAGGACGACCAACGGGCATCCAGCCCGAGCGATTGCCGACCCGTGCCAAATGCGGACGGAATCAGCAGCACACCTCGAAATTCGCTTCTCGGCCCCGAGTAGGGGCCGCGCCGCTCACGGCCGCGGCCTTGGGCCGCGTCAATCGACGCCCACGGTTGGTCACGGTGCATCAGCGGGCTGATGCCGTGCGCCCTTTTCCCAACGTCCTCGGCACCCAGCCCGGGTCAATTCTCTTCCATCGAGGCAGACGAACGTGTCGACGATCCCCGCAACCTTCGCTTCGGACGAGCCGGCCCACCGCTGGCGCGAGCCGTCGCGTTCTGTGGCGACGCGTCGGTACGCACAGACCCCCCAGTGGTCGGGGCGTTCCTTCATCGTCGAGCCCAACGACAACCGCGAGATCCTCACGGAGAGTGAGCTAGAGGCCAAGGCCGCCCTTATCCTTTTGGCGAGGCCCGACTGCGCCCGGCTGTTCGAGCAGCCCGCCCCGGTACCGTACCGGGACCACGAGGGTGTCCGACGCACCCACACCTTTGACTTCCTCCTAATGCTGAAGTCCGGGCGCAGGATCGCCGTTGCCGTCAAGCCGAAGGCCATCGCAGACAAGCACGGCACCAAGGCGCTCATCACCCTGATCGCGCGGCAGATGGAGCCCGCCTTCGCGGACGGCGCGCTGCTCATGACCGACGCGATGATGCCCCGCGCGGACGTCCAGAACGGCAGGCTGATCCATGACGCCCGCCGCCTGCCCGACCCTGAGCTCGACGCGCGAGTGCGCGGGGTGGCGGAGGAACTGAACGGCGCCTCGACCATCGCCTGCATCGTCAGGACCGCGGGCCTCGAACATCACGACCAGGGCTTCTCCGCGGTGGCCCGCGCCATCGGCGACGGAATCCTCGTGCCGACCCGACGCGGACTGATCGACCTGGACATGATGGTCCGCCGGGCCGTCCCCGGGGGGCCGCCATGACCCGGCCAAACCGTGAGGACGACCGCATCGCGTTCGGGGAGCACGACCGCATCCGCATCGGCAAGGTGGCCTACACCTGCGTCGAGACGGACGAGCGCGGCCACCGGTTCCGGCGCGTCGACGATCCAGACATGTTCGAGAACTTCACGCACGCCGAGATGGCGGCGCATGAGAACTCGGGTCAGTACCGCTACGACAGGGACTGGTTCAACGACGGAAAGTCCCGCGCGCGCCAGCGCAGCGGGGTAACGAACTTCGCCGAGATCCCGAAGCGCGAGCAGCCAAAGGTCTTGTGGAAGGTGGAGTACGTCGAGCGGTTCACCGCCATGGTGGATCGGGGACAGGCCGACCGCTCGAACGAGGGCATGGCCGCGGCCATCAGGAAGATCGCGGTGGAGGTGAACCAGCTCGAATGCGCCAGGATCGTCCGTCGCACGGACGAGAAGCGCGCCAAAGGCAAGCCCGTTCCGCTCAACAAGGACGGCAACCCGCGCAAGGTTCGTTCGGGCACCGTGATCGTCAGCCGCGCGCCGCCGAGCTACCGGACGCTGCAGCGCTGGCTGCGCATCATGGAGGATTGCGATTGGGCCCCCGAGGCGCTGCGCGACAACTACCGCCACTGCGGAGACCGCACGCCCAAGCTGGAGCCCGAGGCCCACGACCTGATGGTCGGAAAGGCCCGCACCTACGCCTCGCAGGCGAGGCCGCCAAGAGCCTTGCTCTACGACGAGTTGGACGACGCCATCAGGAAACGCAACGCGGAGTTGGCCAAGGTCGGATTGCCCTCGCTCAGGCTGCCGAGCCGGCGTCGCTTCTATGCCGAGATCAAGTCGCTCGACGCCTTCTGGGTTTACTCGCGCCGGCACACCCTCGAAGCCGCGTGCCGCAAGTTCGCCGCCGTCGAGGACGGGCCGGCCGTGACCCGGATCGGCGACCGCATCGAGATGGACGAGTGGCAGGTCAGCCTGCAGACGCTTCTCGTCCAGGCCAGGGTCTGGAAGGATCTCGACCCGGAGACCCGGAAGGCCGTGGGACGCGCCCGCTGGTGGCTCTACGTCGCCATCGACCGGGCGAGCCGATGCGTGCTTGGCATGCGCCTGGTCGAGAAGCCGCGAGCCTCCGAGGCCGTCGCCACCATCCGCATGATCATGAGCAACAAGGCCGCGCTCTCGAACGGGGCCGGCGCGCTGACCGACTGGTTCATGTCGACCGGCATTGGGACGCTCGTCACCGATTGGGGTTCGGCCTTCTATGCCGAGGAGACCCGCGGCGTCGTGCGGGCGATGGGCGCAACCTTTGACCACCCCCCGGCCGGCAAGCCCGGGCTGCGCGGAACCATCGAGCGCATGTTCTCGTCCATTGAAAAGAGGTTCATGGGCCACTTCACGGGCCGCACCTTCTCCAACGTCGTCCAGAGGGGCACCTACAAGGCCGAGAACAACGCCAGCGTTCCACTGGACGTGCTCGCGCGCGCCCTCGTCCGTCACGTCGTCGACGACTACCACAACAGGCCACACCCAGGCCTGGGTGGGGAGACGCCTCGCAACGCCTTCCTCCGTCTACGCAGGACCACCGGGCGCATCCCGGTCCCGGACCGGCACACCAAACGGGTGATCTTCGGCATCGAGGACAGCGTAACGCTCGATAACTCCGGCGTGACGATCCTGGGGCTCCGCTACCAGAATCGGGAGCTCTACGAATGGTTCACTCATAAGGGCATCCACGACGTGCCCTGCCGGGTCGACCCGGAGGACGTCGGCTATGCCTCGGTGAAGCTCGGCGACGACTGGGTCGCGGTATCCTGCTGGAAGCCGGAGCTCCGCGGCGTACCGCTACGAGTCTGGCAGGAGGCAGCCGCCGATCTCCGGGCACGCCATGCCCGGGACGCGTCCCTGTCGCGGCCGGTCGTGCTCGCCTCCGTCTCCGCCTTCGCGGCCATCGCCGAGGATTGCCGTCTCGAGGCCGGCATCATGGAAGCCCTCGACACTCCTGACACGCTCCGTCGCGCCCGCGAAGCCCTCGGCTACGGCTTCGCTCTGCCCGAATGGGACGATGACGAGGCCGGCGGCAGCGCCGGCGATCTTCTCGACGCCGTCATCCCAGCGATGGGCGGCGGGACCGACGCCGCCGTGGAGCAACCGCCGGAGACTGCGGCGCCCCAGGCCACACCCACGTGGCGCATCGGTGGCCGAAGTGAGGAAGGGCGATGAGCGCGTTCGAAGGCGCTGGCACGGACGTGCTGCAGGAACTGCTCGCGGCGATGTCGCCGGACGAGCGCGAGACTCTCGACGTCATGGAGCGGGTGAGATCGCGCATCCTCAGGACACCGGATCGGGACGATGAGACCGCAGAGACCTTCCGGAAGCTTTACGCCGACCTGGTGACCCGCCTCGATCCCGCCCGCCCCCTGGGGGCCGGCAACCGGAGTGAAACCCGGGCCCTGGTGCTGGTCGGCAGGACGGGTGCGGGGAAAAGCTCGATGATTTCTCGTATCGTATCCGACCATCCCGCCTTCCCCGGCTTCGGAGTTCCGGGTTTCGGTTGCCGGGCGGTGTCGGTCCAGACGCCGTCGCCGTGCAACCCGAAGGCGCTCGGTCTGGAGATCCTGCGGGTGCTCGGCTTTCCCATGGCGGCGGAGCGACCCGTGCCGGCGGTGTGGGGCCGAGTCCGCGACCGCCTCGAATTCCTCGGTAAGGTCGTGCTGCACCTGGACGAGATCCACAACGTCCTAGAGACGGCGAACAAGCGCGAGCTCACCCAGATCCGGACGCTGCTGAAGGCGTTCCTGATTTCGCCGAACTGGCCGGTGGTGCTCGTCCTGTCGGGCCTGCCGGAGGTGGTCCCGTTCTTCGAGGGACTGAACGAGCCCGAGGAGGACGGGAGGGCGAACGCCGACACCAAGGGGGAGGTGCGCCGGCGGGCCGTGTTCGTGAACCTGCGCTCGCTCCGGAGCCGCCACGACCCCTCGATGATCGCCGCGGCCGTCGCCGACATGGCCGGGGTGGCCGGGATGGGTGTCCCCGCCAACATCGACGTGAAGCTCGCGCCCCGGCTCATCCACGCGGCCCTGTACGAGCTCGGCACTACGATGCAGATCGCGCACGACGCCATCGGCCTAGCTCTCGATGCCAAGCCTCGGGCCACCGTGCTCGGCATCGAGCACTTCAAGCTGGCCTACCGCATCCGTACGGGATGTTCAGACGCGGCGAACCCATTCGTCGTGGCGAACTGGAGAAAGATCGACTGCACACTGGTCATGCGGGCGAGCGAGGACGCAAAGCCGGTCGCGCCCCGAAAGAAGGGCCGTCGATGAGGCTGCATCCGAGCCTACCCTTCATGCCGGCCGAGACCCCGGCGAGCTACGTCTCGCGGCTCGCGTGGATCAACGGCCTGCCGAGCGGACGCGACCTCTGCAAGGATCTCGGCATCGATTACATGGGCCTCGTCGAGGGTGATGCGGCATCCGTTGACCGCATCTGCGAGCTCACCGGGACACACGTCGACCAGTTCCACCGTGAGGCCTGCATTCCCGAGGCGAGGCGGTCACTGTACCGACTCAGGGGACAGTCGTTCGTCGTATCAAGCTTCGTCGGGGCCAGCGTGAGGGTGTGCCCGGCCTGCGTTGTGGACGACATCCGGTTTGCCCAGGGGGCAATGCCCAACCAAGTGGCGACCTATGGGCGAACGGCCTGGAGGGTCGTACACATCCGCACCTGCCCGGTCCACGACATGGTGATGATCGACCTGCCCGGGGCACCCCGCACTACCAAGCAGGACCATGCCTCGGTCGTGGGGCCCTGGGTGATGGGCAGGGGCGCCGAGACCGCGAACGCAAGGCCCCGGCGGGCGTCGGGCTTTGAGGCGTACCTGTTGGATCGGCTGGAGGGGCGACCGACATCCAATTGGCTTGATCGGCTCCCCTTCTACTCCGCGGCCCGGACCTGCGAAATGCTCGGTTCGGTATTGGTGTTTGGGCCGGCGCGGAAGGCAAAGCGTCTCGGTCCCGACGATTGGGCACGTTCCGGCGCCGAGGGGTTCGAAATTACCGCGGCGGGCCCCGGGGCCATCGCCGACGCCATCCGAACGTTGATCGCAGACTACGAAGGCAAGCGCGCGACGCCGGTCGGGCCGCAGGCTTGGTTCGGTGCCCTCTACGACTGGCTTGAAAATCAAACGCGTGACAACGCCTACGACCCGATCCGCGATCTGCTCGTAAGGTGTGTGGCCGACAACGCCCCGTTCAACCCGAACGAGAGGATGTTCGGAAAGTCACTTCCCTATCGAAAGCTGCACTCGATCCGCTCGGCCGCGAACGAGACCGGTCTCAACGGCATCCGGTTGAGGAAGGTTTTGAACCACGCTGGGCATCTGAGGCCTGGGCATGAGGCGGTGCCGGATCATGAAGTCACCTTCGACGCGGCCCAGGCGTCCAGCTTGCTCCTCCGGGTGTCGACCGCGATGACGGTCACCGAGGTCGCGTCCGACCTCGGCATCGAGTGGAGCCGTGCGAAGCAACTCGTCGATGCCGGTCACCTGCGGATGCTGGACGCGGATGTGATGGGGGCCGGCTCTCCACGCATCGCCAAAGCGGAGTTCGACGCCTTCATGGGCTTGCTCCGCAGTGGGGCCGAGACCGTCCAGTCGCTTCCCGATGGCACCTGCAGCCTGCTGCATGCGGTTCGCAGGGCGCAATCCTGCCTCGTCGATGTGGTCGGCCTGGTGCGGAGCGGCAGCCTGAGGTGGGTCGGATACCTCGAAGGATCGAGCGGACTTGGGTCGGTACTGCTGGACATCGTCGAAGTCCGCTCCCGGCTTCGTCGCCCCGAATTAGAAGGTCTTACTCGAAGGAAGGTCGAGCAGGCACTCGGCATCCCAAGCCGTACCGTGAACATCCTGATCGAGAGAGGCTTCCTAGGCACGAGCGTCCAGCGCCATCCTACCTTGCCCAGGGACATCCTCGTGGTCGTCAAGGACGATTTCGACAAGTTCCGCGCGCGATACGTACGGATGACGGAGGTTGCTGAGATGCTGGGTATCCCCCTGCCGAGGGTGCAGGGCGCGCTCCTGGCGCGGGGGATCAAGCCGGCCCTGACCAAGGCAGAGTTCAATGCTACCTTCTACGAAATGTGTGCTGTCGAGGCGCTTCGGAGCTAGAATTGTGCAATGTTATGGCAAGATATCTTACGGCAACTCCCCCGCCGCCCTAACATGAAAGAGCTCTGCGTTCGACATGGGGTCGCAGGTCTCAACCTTAATTGAAAGGTTGGGTGGGATCAGCACTTCCTGCTGCCAGCGGAAGTCGGCTCCAGCTAGTTGTTGCTTAAAGTGGCCTGACCAGAGCATCGGGCATTCGATGCCGGCTTGTGGCCTAATCTCCAGAATAATTGATGCGATGGGCCTGCCGGGCTCGCGGTCTGCGAGCTTGTTCCGACGCTTCCAGGCGAAATGTAAGGGAACGAAATCTCTGTTCAGAGTGCACGCCAGCGGAAGCCCATGCCTTATTAGGCATCCTGGCGCAAATTTGGCATTCAACTCGTCTCGGTAGATCGCGGTGCCTCGATAGACGCTAACCGCCATCTGGGGAAATAGGGGTGAGTTAAAGCTCTGGAGGATAAGGTCTGCATGGCGGCTGACTGTCTCGACGCAAGCCGATGCCGCCTTCTCCGCCTCATCCACGGCAATGGAGTCACCGTATAAGCTAATAATATTACGCAATTTTAACAGTCGCGCCGACATCAGGTTGCTTTTGGCAACTTTGTCGCCGTTTTCGTTTCGATCCACTAAGAAGAAGACTACGCGGTCGTTGTTCCGGGTCCAGTATTCAAGGGCTTCAAGGAGGTCATGACCATACCCGTCCGCAGCCTGCTTGAGCAGCGGAGCAACCGCTGGATCGGGCCCGCAGTTTCGCGCCTCCTCCCTACAGCCCAGCGGACCTAGATCTGGATAAAGGTCGATCAGTTCCTGAAACGTTCGAAGCGCCATCAAAGGGTATCACCTCGGGTTTAATCTGTTCGACACTGACAAGGGCGCATGGTGTGGTCGTAAAAAATACTGACCTAATTAATTCCGCCGAGTTCAAGCCGGCTCTCACCAATTAGGACGTTGAGCCCTTCGTCGCCGACGATGAGGGACAGCGCTGGCAGGCTTTCCAGCGATGCGTTCAGAGCCGACCGGCAGAGCTGGACGACGTCCGTGGGGCTCGGTGACAAGGGGTGATCCGGCGGGTGGGAGTGCCATTCGCCGATGTACTGGGTCTGGTCCATGGTCCTGGCCAGCTTGCCGGTCACGTCGTCCGAGAGACCAGCGATGCCTCGCTCGAACCCGCTCGGCGAACACTTGCTGTCCGGAGGCGCCGGCAGAGCCTCGACGAGGTGCACCTTGCGGGCGAGACTGTCGACAATCCCAATTGCGGCCCCCCCTGTCTCGCTGGGCAAGAACCTATCCCTCATCGCGACCATCTGGGCGTGCGCATCCGCGTCGACCGTGATCTCCCAATTCAGCAGGGGGTATCTCGACACCGGTGCAACCATCGGGTCGCTGAGGATGACCCGACCGTCAGGGTCGGCGGACCACACGCGGATGGACCCTCCGGCGTTGCTGAGCGCCTGCGCCAGACCCGCCGATGCGAGCGAGGACAAGAGAGCGATCCGGCTCTCAGGCACTCGGTTGGTGACGGCACGGCACGCACCCGTATAGGCGAAGCGTTCGCCAATCGCTGTCAGGTGGCGTTCCAGTTCGGGGCGTTGGAGTACGGCACGGTGATATTGCGCCTCCAAGTCGCGCAGCGTCAGGGACCGATCCTCCGGCTCGACCAGCGCCACCACGGCCTCGGCGGAGGGATTGAAGAAGACGCTCGCCCGCCTTCCCGGCACGTCGAGGTCGGCCAAGTGACGGCTCGCCGCGACCGAGGCGGACGCGTCGATGATCACCGATGCCGCAGCGAGCGCTTCATCGAGCTCGCCTTCCCTCGACCCGGGGCGGAGTACGTTGGCGTCGATGGACCGTGCCACCGGCGGCTCGGTCGTCGGCCTGAAGATAGAGTTCAGACGGTTTGCGAGCGCAGAAGCCTTGACGTGGCCATTCTCCATCCCGCCCAGCGTGTGGCGCGCCAGATTGTGCGGAAGCAGCCGGTCGTCGTCGACTACGGTCCAGTCGAACCGGCCCTCCCTGATGAGGTACTCAGCCAGGTGTGAGCCGATGGCGCCTGCGCCGACCAGCACGACTTTCCTAGGGTCCCGGTCCGCCCGGCCAGCGAGCGTCGCCGCCCAATCGGGGTCGAAGGCGCGATGAACCTGGGCCATCTGGATCGGACATGCGGCAAGGGCAGCCTCGTCGACGTCGCCGGTGGGAATCGCACGCGCGAAGCCGGACGCGGCGGTGCCCTCATGGGCATGCAACTGTCCGAGGGCAACACCGATCTCGCCCAAGGACTTGAGCGTTATGAACACGCGAAGGTCGAGGAGCCCCGGCCTCTCGCTGCCGTCCGGCGCGATTACGGGGAAAGCGACGATGATGGCGAGGACACCGTTGAGCCGTGCTCGGTCCCTCTCCTCCGAACCGGCCCAAACGCGCATCCGCGCCCTCAGGTCGCCCAGCATGTCGACCCCCCGGTCAGTAAGGATTGCGCCGAGGGCCGCCAAGTTCCGCGGCGCCTTCCTCATCCGAGACATCCGCTCCGGCGGCACGCAGTAGGTGACGGGGATCAGCCGGTGCGCGTCCGTGGCCTGCGGCATCGAGCCGGCCGGCATGACAGTGAAGATCTCCGGGTCGTCCGGCACGGTGCGGAAGCCGACGAGCTCCAAGCCCTCGGTGTTCGACAACACGGATGCTGGGATGACGATCTTGAGCGGCGAGAGCCCGAAGAAGGGGTCGACCGGCTGATGTGGGTCGTGGAGCTCGCCGCGCGCGGCGCGCCGGAACCAAAGCTGGATGCGCTGGAGCATCTCCGCCGGCGTCCAGGTGAGGCGCGCCTCGTCCCAAGGTCGGTCGTCAATGCACATCGCTGCGGGAAAACCATCCGGCACCAACTGCTGGTGCTCGGTGTCCGGAAAATCATCCCGCAGCATCATGACCATTGGCATGGCCGCCTCAGGCCCGAACACAATGCCGATGGGCTCGATGCGCTCTATCTCCACGACGGGGCGTTGCGGCGCTCCCGTCTGGATGTTGGCGACGATCATCTCAACCCCGCTGGGGTGACGATGGGTCTCGGAGACGCTGGCGATCTCTACGGCCGATTGCAGATAGACCAGGACAGCCTTGGCCTGCGGCAAAGACAGCTCGCTGGGCGGAACGAGAACCCACTCATCGATCCAGGACATCGCGTTCAGCCCTGACGCGCCGTGGTCGTAGTCGACGCCGCCGCCACGCTCGGCGCGGCGAGCGCGATGCCCACTCCGAAGCGGCTGATCTCGAAGCGGACGGGCTTCGGCTTGCCGACGGCGGGCGACATCGTGACGATGAAGTCGCCCTGCTTCTCGCGCACAACGCGACGGTGGTGGGTGGCGGCCTGGCGATGCGGAGGCTGCTTGTCTGCGTCTTCCGGCGTTCCCGGCAGCGGGATGGGCCAGCTCGGGGAAACGATGGTGCAGCGCTTCCGGCCCTGGGTCTCGAACAACCACTTCACGTTCGGGACTGCTTCCGTCTCGGTCACCCCCCGCACCGGGCCCAAGGACTTATAGGAGCAGTGGTGGAACAGCTTCATGAGATCCCAACGCAGCCGGTCGGCGTTGCCGTATCGACGGGAGATGCTCACGATGTCGGTGAGGGCCAGGTAATCCACGTCCGAGCCGAAGATGGCATAGGATTCCTCCCCGCCGTCCACGAACGTCGCCTGGAAGACAATGCTATCTCCATTCCGGTCGATGACGTTGCCCTCATCCTGGCGCCATGCGAACGGGCTGTGGACGAAGAACTCAACTGCCGCCGCACCCGACTTTTCGTAGCCGGGCACGAGCTTGCCGGCGTCGACGAAGAGGTGCTTGCGGCTCTCGAAGTCGATGCCTTCAGCCGCCATCCAGTCCTTCAGGCGCTCGGCGCGGGAGAAGATCCGAATACCCTTGCCCTCGCGCAGGCGGTGGCGGGCCTCCTGCCGCACCAGCCGCGCGTCTCCCGTGAGGTTGGCCTCGGTGAGCGCGCAGGCCGGGACCCAGAGCTCGTCGATCTTGACGCGGTCGGCGTCCTGGTACGCGGTTGAGTGGCGCAGCCAGAAGAACTCGCCCATGCGCTGGCAGTGATCGTCGTCGAGGTGGGTGAAGCAGACGAGGTCGAAGGAGTTGCGGTTCGCCTTGCGCAGCGTCTTGCGCAATTCGTCGGCCAAATCGCAGCGCTCGTCCTCGGGGTCGTTCGGGCTGCGCTGGTTGCCGAAGTCGATCAGCAGCATCTGCTTGTTCGCGAGCTCGATGAGCGCGCCGTCTGCGTTCCCGAGCGGGTAGAAGGTGACGTAGGCGGGCATGGGGGTTCTCCTTGTTCCGAGGGTCAGGGCCGGGTGTCGGCTGCCGGCGTCCAGCGGTGCGTTTCGGGAAACAGGTCCGGCGAGTGGGTGGTGAGGACCGTGTCGGCCACCTCGAAGCCGTGGCGAGAGATCCGTTCGAAGACGGCCGGCGACATCGCCCGCAGGTCGGTCGGATGGCCGAGCGCCGCGCGCACGTCAGCATCTCGGAGGTACCCGTCGTAATCCCGCTCGGGCCGGGTGCGCCGGGCAAGGATATCCACGTCGCGGACGGAGACACCCATCTTGAACAGGGCTCCACGCAGGGTCTCGCCCTCCACGTCGCGCATGAACATGCGTGAGCGCAGGGCGCGGATCTGGTCGGAGGCGATGTCGAACAGCCTGGGACCGGCGAGGCGTCCCTTCAGGATGGCGAAGGGTGAGGTCGCGCCGAAGGGTGGGACGGGCCCCGAGGCGTCGCTGCAGATGACGAACGCCTCCGGGGCGGGTGCCTGTCCCGGCTTGTAGATGGCCTCAAGGCCGAGGTTCTCGTAGGCGCCGCCGTCCCACAGCCCAATCCGTGTCGTTGGAGGCTGCGTACGCTGGAGGGGTTTGCGTGTTGCCGGATCGGTTCGGAACCACCCCTCGGCGGGTAGGTCGAGCCAGAAGGCGCCTAAAACGTATGGCACCGCCGCGGAGGCGGCCGCAGCTTCGGCCAGCCTCACGTCCGGTGCATAGTGGCGTCCGAAGACCCAATCGCCCATCTCACGGGACGAGAACCGCCAATTCTTGCCGCTGTGCAAGGAAGTTGTGTTGATGAACCAGATCGGGCTTTCCGGCAGGTCTCGCACACGAGCGGTGACTCCCCACCGATCAGCCAGCAAGTCGGCTAGCACGCTGGCCCGATGCGTCAGTAGCCGCCGATTGAAGCGAAAGAGCCCGCTCCAGCCGATGGCCTTGGCCGAGAAAAGGTCCACTGTGGTGAGCAGGCGCCGCAGTGATGGGAAGACCACGTCCCGATAGGCAGCCGATCCAGGCCACGTAAGCCCGTTCAACGTCATGACGGCCGATACGAGAAGGCTTCCGCCCGATACGGTCGAGACGTGCGAGACCCGTTCGAGGAGATCCTCATGCGCGAGGCGCCTCAGGACGCCGGCATGGAAGGCGGCCGCTCGCACGCCCCCACCGGAGAGCGCCAACCGGATCGGCAATGCAGCAGGCCGACCTGCGAATGCCTGGACCGCCTCCTTCTCAGAAAGGGGATCGCGCACGCGAGCAGGAATTGCGGCCATCGCCTCGTCGGGGTCCGTTCGGTGCTCTTCTTCCATACCCCCGCTCCGTCCAGGACACCGCGGTAGCGAACCGCTAAGTATGTCTACACCGAACTTGTGCCTGGCCGTATCGCATTTCAAGGCTGCGGTGTTATCCTACAGCGAACTTTTTGGTTTGAGCGGTGGCGTTCGGGAGGGATGGGACGGTGGCGACGTTCGGCGAGAAGATCCGAGAGTTGCGGAAGAAGGCCGGCTTGACGCTGGAACAGCTCGCCGAGATGACAGGCTCCAGCAAGTCGTACGTTTGGGAATTGGAGAACAAGGCCCCGCCCAGGCCCTCGGCCGAGAAGATCGACAGAATTGCAAAAGCGCTGGGTGTGACGTCTGACTACCTCATGGATGCTGAGGCGGACCTGTCAACTGCTGAGGACGAGGCATTTTTCCGCAAATACAAGGGCCTCGACCCAGACGTGAAGGAACAAATCCGTCGGATCACTGAGACGTTCAAGAAATAGGTTCGAGGATGAATGCTGAGGCCGAGGTTGTCGTGACCTGGCCTACCTGCAACCCTGGTCCGAGGCGATTCGGGTTCAGGGGCAATGCCGGTTTCCGCACAGATGGGCCCGCTGCGTCGGGCAAACCAACTCACCCAGTTGCTCGACCTTACAAAAGGGCTCGACCGCTACCCCGTCGATGTCGAGCAACTGGCCCGGGAATATTCGCGTGCAACCGCGGCGGACGATCCCATCCAGGACATCGTGACCGAACCGCTCAAGGGGTTCGAGGGGGCGCTCGTCCCACTTCGGGCTGATCCGGGTGGGTGGCTTATCGTCAGCAATGTGTTGGCCACGCCAGGAAGACGGCGCTTCACCGTCGCTCACGAATTCGCGCATTGGGTCCTGCATCGGCACCTGCTCCCGCCGGAAGGCATCTATTGCAGCGAGGAGGACGTCAGCCGCCGCAACGGCGAAGACATCGAGAAGGAGGCTGACACCTTCGCAGCGGCCTTGCTCATGCCGCTTCACGACCTCAGACGACAGATAGATCCGAGAGCCAAGCCGACCCTGGCCGATCTCGGTGCATTAGCCGACCGCTACGGCGTGTCGTTGATGGCCGCGACGCTTCGGTGGCTCGAAATCACCGAACGTCGTTCGCTGATGGTTGTCTCGACGGAGGGCTATGCCCTCTGGGCGCGGTCCAGCGACCCGGCGTTCAAGTCCGGCCGCTTCATCCGGACGTCGGGGCCTCCGCACGAGATACCAGCGGCCGCCGGAGCGATGCGACCGGACCTGTCATCGGAGTGTCGCGCGGGCATTACGCACCCTCCAGGAGTTTGGTTCGACGAGGAGGTCGAGGAGTTCACGGTCCACGCGATCACCTTCGAGAAGGTCATCACGGTGCTTCATCTCGGCGATGCACGACCGCTCTGGCGAACCGTGGAGGAGGAGCACGAACCAGACGTGATCGACCGGTTCAGACTGTAGCCTGGGCTTAACCGACAAACTTCACACACAAAGGCCGACGCACTCGATGCAATATCGGAAAACTGGGCTGAGGCATCTCAATGCCTTAGCATCGGTCCAACCGACAAACTTCGGCTACGGGCACAATCGTCCGTCCGAGACGTCAATGAGAAAGGGCCGGCAGCGATGCCGGCCCTTTTCGTTTGGGTGAGGTCCAAGTTGGTCTTGGTCCAAGTTAGCCTTGGTCCAAGCGAGCGACGCGTCAGCCGATCAGCAGGAGATCCAGCACGACCGCGGCGATGCCGCCCGCCACGGCCAGTCCGAGGATGACGACGCTGCTGAGCTGATCGACGGAATCCACGTCCTGACCGACGCGGTGTTGGAACTCGTTCGCTGACACGCGCTACCTCCGTTGAAATACCGCACGGCAACGGACGGGGCGGGGTATCGTTCAATGGCGGACCGTCGCAGGTCCTCCCCCGAGCTGCGTGGATCGCCGACGCGGAACCTCCCCACGCGCTGCCGGTTGGCTCCCTCAACAGGGAGCACAGCCATGGTCGATGCCAGCCAGATTCGCGAGCATGCCACCGTCGTCGGTTCCGATGGCGGACATGTCGGTACGGTGGATCACGTCGGAAAAGGCGAGATCAAGCTGACGAAGAGCGATGCGGACGCGGGCGGGCTCCACCACTACATCCCCATCGACCTCGTGATCGCCGTCGAAGGTGATCAGGTCCGCCTCGATCGGAGTGCCGACGAGGTGAAGAAGGAGTGGAGCACGTCGGGCGCCGCGTAAGCGAATGTCAATTTGCCCCGTCTGAGCACGGCGTTCGGCCTTGCCACTGGCCGATAGCCGACGCCCCGTCCATGGAGAGAACCGTGACTGCACAGAATGATCGGCCGAAATCAGAGTCCGAGCCGAAGCCGATCGGTGATCCAGCCCCCGCTCCGCAGCCGCCGGCTGGGGATCCCCCGCCGCATCGGCCGGATGCGATCCCCGATGAGGATCTCGACCAAGTCGAGGAGCAGCCGAGCTGATGCGTCTGGCGGGCCACCTTCAAGCGTGGCCCGTCTCACGTTCGACGATCTCAGCGTGATCTCAGTGGCAGCCGCAACCGCCGCTTCCGCAGCTCCCGCCGCCATGGCTCGGTTTTGCGGGAGCGCTGGCCACGCGATCCCTGGTAAGGCCGCGCTCCTCCAGCTCGCGCAGGTAGGTCGACCAGCGGTTCCGGTACTCGCGGCCGAGGTCGAACAGGTAGTCCCACCCGTAGATGCCCGTATCGTGCATGTCGTCGAAGAACAGCTTCACGGCGTAGTTGCCGATGGGCTCGACCGAGAGGATTGCGACATCGCGCTTGCCACCCAGCACCTTGCGCTCGGCCGGAGAATGGCCTTGAACCTCCGCTGAGGGACTCGACACGCGCAAGTATTCGGCAGGCAGCTCGAAGCGACCGCCGCCATCGAACGCGACGGTCAGAATGCGCTTGTCTCCGGACAGGCGGATCTCGGTGGGCCAGCGCTCACTCATGACGGTCGATTCCACGCTCTCATGCCGGCGTTGCGCTCCCGCGCTTGCCGGGGAATGCCACCGCCCTCATATGGATGGCCATGTTGGATCTGTCAGCCGACAAAACCACCCATGCCGGCACCGAGTCGAGTTCAGAGGCGCGTATGTGGGGCCCCGCCGACGATACCCTCGCGCCCGTGCGGCCGGCGCCGCTGATCGACCCTTTCCAAAGGGCGATCACCTATCTCCGGATCTCGGTGACGGATCGCTGCGACTTCCGCTGTGCCTATTGCATGTCCGAGGACATGCAGTTCCTGCCCAAGCGCGATCTGTTGACGCTGGAAGAGCTCGATCGGCTCTGCGGCGTGTTCATCGATCGCGGGGTGCGCAAGCTGCGGATCACCGGCGGCGAGCCGCTGGTCCGCCGCGACATCATGCATCTGTTCCGCCGGCTCTCCCGCCACCTGAAGAGCGGCACCCTCGACGAGCTGACGCTGACGACCAACGGCTCCCAGCTTGCCCGCTTCGCGCCCGAGTTGGCCGAACTCGGCGTGCGGAGGATCAACGTTTCGCTCGACACGCTGGACCCCGACAAATTCCGGGCGATCACCCGGCGCGGCGACCTGTCGGTGGTGCTGGCGGGGATCGAAGCGGCGCGCGCGGCCGGTATCAAGGTCAAGATCAACGCCGTGGCGCTCAAGGGCGTCAACGAGGATGAGATCGCCGACATGATGACCTGGGCCCACGGGCTCGGCATGGACATGACGCTGATCGAAGTCATGCCGCTCGGCGAGATCGAGGGCGACCGCACCGACCAGTTCCTGCCGTTGTCGGTCGCCCGCCAGCGCCTGGAGCAACGCTTCACGCTGACTCCGCTGCCCGACCGCACCGGTGGGCCGGCGCGTTACGTGCGGATCGAGGAGACCGGCGGGCGGCTCGGTTTCATCACGCCGCTGACGCATAATTTCTGCGAGAGCTGCAACCGGGTGCGTCTCACCTGCACCGGTAAGCTCTACATGTGCCTCGGCCAGGAGGATGCGGCCGATCTGCGCGCGGCCCTGCGCGCCTCGCCCGACGACGCGCTGGTGACGCAAGCCGTCGTAGAGGCGATCTCCCGCAAGCCCAAGGGCCACGACTTCGTCATCGAGCGCGCGCGCCCGGCGGCCGTACCGCGGCATATGAGCGTGACTGGGGGCTGACGATTTTCAGCCCGCGACCGGGACGAGACTGTCGCGAATCTCCCGATTCGCGAGCCAGTTCTGAACGCGATCGCACTGCGTGGCGATCTTCGGCGTGTGCGCGTAGATCGCCAGCGATCCCTCAACCATCGTCCGCAACTCGATGCAGCGGGCGGCATCCACGAGGAAGTTCAGGCCGCCGAGCGGCGGCTTGAAAGTCGTGCTGCCGGTGACGCCGAGTCGAGCCGCGATCTCCGGATAGACCGGCCAGATGCTGCCGCTGAGCGGATCGGGCAGGTAATCCTCGCAGGCCGCCGATCGCGCTGGGATCTCGGCGCGGTGAAGCGCGTCGCGCGCGAGATCCGCGAGCACGAACAGCTTCGGGTGATTGATCGTGTGCATGAAGCAGCCGCGGCGCATCCACCCGGCGAACAGGCGGTCGAGGTTGCAGCCGTGCGCGTGGCTCATCGCCAGCAGGGCGTCGCGATTGGGAAACCAGCCGTCGAGATAGCCGACGCGCGAAAAAACTTCGGCCCGGAACAGCGAGACGATGTCATCGGCCGAGAAGCCGCGTGCGAAACCGTAGACGATCAGCGCCGAGTGATAATCGCCCATCGGCGAGCCGAACAGGCCGCCCTTGTGGGCGATGTAGACGATATCCGGGTGGAAGGCCGGGAATACGATCGTCGGGACGGGCACGACGAACCGAGCGGTCTCGAAGATCCGCGCGGGCGTCACCTCGCCGAACGGACCGGCCTCGAATTGAAAGCACACGGTCAGGTCGGCGTCCCGGACCGCGTCCAGCAGCCGAGCGGGACTTGAGTCGAATTGCGAGAACGTCGCCGGCTCTACCGACGCGATCTCAGCATCCGGCGCAAGGAACCCCAGGCACCCCGCAAGGACGGCGACTTGGCAGTTGTTGCCGACGACGACGATTCGCCTAGCCACGGCCGCGTGCCTCCGGCTGCCAGCAATTCCTCGTCGCAGACCACGGCGGCCTGCCGGGCGAATTCATGGCGCGCCTCGTGCAGGCTGCGGCTGGAAGCGGGGAGGGCGTCGTGGTCCCCGCCCTCGGTGAGATGGCGGAAAAAGACCCGCATGACATGATCGACACCGTCCTTGCTGACGGACCTGAGATCGCTCTCGAGATAGCGGAAGGCGCCCTCGGGCGAGGTGATGATCTCGTAGGATGGGAAGTACAGCGTATCGTCGCGGGTGTCGGCCAGACGCTGGGCGGCGACCCGGAGCACCGCCTTGCTGTGTACGGTCGATTGCAGCACGTGGCGCCCTTCATAGGTCGCGACAAGCGGCACCGGCGAGACCGTCAGAATCAGGCGCGCCCGCGGATTGACCGCTTTCAGGGCGTCGGCGAAGGCGGAGAGATCCGCGATCACTTCCTCGACCGGCTGGTTCCTAAAAACGTAGGCCTCCGAATCGAAGGTGCCGGCGGCTACGCCCGGGCAGAGCGGGAAAGCCGCCCCATCGGCCGTTGCCTGCCAGCCCTCGGTGAGGCCGAGGGTGAAGACGAAGACGTCGAGGTTTTCGAAGAGCCGGCGCATCTGGGCGAAGTGCGCTTGCCGTTCCGCCTCGATCGCTTCGGGGCTGGCAAAGCCCGCTGGCTCGATGCGCGGCCGGAACGGGTCGGCGAAGCGCCCATCCGCTCTTTCCCAAACGGTATCGGCGGGGGTGAAGCGGCCATAGGCCCGCTCGATGAGCTGCAGGAGCTGGCGCGCGGTGTAGACGTTGCCGTAGCGTGCCGAGAACAGGCGGTAGCCGCGCGCACGCGCTTCGTCCGCCGTGACGCCTTCGGGTGCATCCTCCGTGACGAGGTAATGGTAGCCGCTCGCCTGGAGTCTGTCGGCGATGTGCTGGGCAAAGCAGCTACCCGCCGTGGCGATCCGGGTCTGCCGGGTCAGACGGAACCCATCCGGTATCGGCGGACCGGCCATCGGGTCGAGGGCGAACAGCGGCAGCGAGCCGACGGAGCGATCCCAGAAGGCGTGGTCGGCAAGACCGGAATAGGGGTTTCGGGCGCGGTCTTGCATCGGCGGCCGGACCCTAGCCGACCGGCTCCGCAGCGGCAACGGCTGTCCCTGAAGCCGTATCCGATCGAATTGCCTCGGGCCGGCGTCCCCTTCGTCGGAAAGCGCTCTGGCGTTGCTGCGCTTTGCATTTTGAATGTCATGCGCGCGGGGCTAGAGCACGCCCTGAGACGATCGGATACCGGAGACACCAAATCCATGGCGAAAGTCGCGTTCCTGGGCCTCGGCGTGATGGGCTCGCCGATGGCGGGGCACCTTGCGAAGAAGGGCCACGACGTCACCGTCTTCAACCGCACCGGCGCCAAGGCCGAGGCGTGGGTTGCCGGCAACGGAGGCCACGCCGCCGCAACGCCTCGCGAGGCGGCGGCCGGATGCGCCATCGTGTTTGCCTGCGTCGGCAACGACGACGATCTGCGTTCGGTGGTGCTCGGCGCGGACGGCGCCTTCGCCGGCATGGAGAAGGGCGCGATCTTCGTCGATCACACCACCGCCTCGGCCGAGGTCGCCCGCGAACTGTCCGCTGCGGCGGACGCGGCCGGACTTCGGTTCATCGACGCCCCGGTCTCCGGCGGCCAGGCGGGCGCGGAAAACGGCGTGCTGACCGTGATGTGCGGCGGCGAGGAGGCGACCTACGCCGAGGCCGAACCGGTCATCATGGCTTACGCCAAGTCCTGCCGTCTGCTCGGGCCTTCCGGATCGGGCCAGCTGACCAAGATGGTTAATCAGATCGCCATTGCCGGGTTGGTGCAGGGGCTCTCGGAGGCGATCCACTTCGGCAAGCGCGCCGGCCTCGATGTAGAGGCCGTGCTCGACGTGATCTCCAAGGGCGCGGCCGGCTCCTGGCAGATGGAGAATCGCGGCCGGACCATGAACGCGGACAAATTCGACTTCGGCTTTGCTGTGGAGTGGATGCGCAAGGATCTTGGCATCCTGCTCGCCGAGTCGCGCCGCAACGGCGCCCGGTTGCCGGTGACGGCGCTGGTCGATCAGTTCTACGCCGAGGTCGAGGCCATGGGCGGCAAGCGCTGGGACACCTCGTCCCTCATCGCCCGATTGGAGCGCTGAGCCGGGTCTGCACCAGGGACCACGCCTCCTCCGGCGTGGTCCAGTGCCAATCCTCGCCCATCTGGTGGCGGAACCACGTGAACTGGCGCTTCGCGTAGCGGCGGGTGTCGCCCTGACCACGCTGGATCGCTTCCTGGCGGGAGATCGTCCCATCGAGATGGGCGATCAGCCCCGGCACGCCGTGGGCGCGCATCACCGGTAGCAGCGGATCGAGACGCCGCTCCCGGAGCGCGGCGACCTCTTCCAGGGCGCCTTGCTCCATCATCGTCACGAAGCGCGCGTCGATACGCTGGCGCAGCGTCTCGCGCTCGGTGGCGAGGAAGAGCTTCAGCATCGGCTTTCCGGCGAGCGGGCCCGGCACACGGACCTCGTGAAACGAGCCGATGGAGCGGCCGGTCGCCGCGTGGATCTCGAGCGCCCGCATCACGCGCATCCGGTCCGAGGGCCGCAGCCGCTGGGCGCTCTCGGGATCGCGCAATGCGAGCGCGGCGTGAAGCGTCTCGGTCGGCTGTCCGTCCGCCTCCGCTCGGATCCGGTGCCGGACGTCGTCGGGCACCTCCGGCAGATCCGAGATGCCCTCGTCGAGGCTGCGAAAGTAGAGGCCGGTGCCGCCGACGAAGACCGGCAGGGTTCCTGCGTCCATCTTCGAAAGAAGCGCGGCCGCCTGCCGCTGGAAGTGCCCGACGGAGAAGTTCACCGCCCCGTCGATGCGGCCGTAGAGAAGATGGGGAGCCAGCCTTTCCTCCTCGGCGGAGGGCCGCGCCGAGAGCACGCGCAGGTCCGCGTAGACCTGCATCGAATCGGTATTGATCACCGTGCCGCCGAAGGCGCGCGCGATCCGCAAGCCCAGCGCTGACTTGCCCGACGCGGTGGGCCCTGCAATGAGGATGGCAGCCGGACGCCCTGTTTCCTGCCCGTCCGGACTCCGCACGGCACATCTCCATGACCCTCGTCGCGACGCTGATAGCAAACCCCGCTCGGCCCGCCATCACCGATGCGGTGCTCGCCGAGGCGCGCCGCGTCACGCGGACGGAGCATCAACCGCGAACGCTCCATGGTGAGGTCGCGGCCGAACTTCTGGTGCCGGGCACGCCCGACGACGCGCCGGCTCTCACCGAGGCCCTGCGCGCGGCGTTCGGCTCCGAACCGATCGACGTTGCCGTGCTCCCCCACGATCAGCACCGCCGCAAGCGGCTGTTCCTCGCCGACATGGACTCGACCATGATCGAGCAGGAATGCATCGACGAACTCGCCGACGTCGTCGGCATCAAGGATCAGGTGGCGGCGATCACCGAGCGGGCCATGCGCGGCGAGGTCGCCTTCGAGCCGGCCCTGCGCGAGCGGGTGGGCCTGCTGAAAGGCCTATCCGTCGGCGTGATCGACGGTCTGATCCGCGACGCCATCCGCCTCACACCGGGCGGCGGCACCCTCGTCGCGACGATGCGGGCGCATGGCGCTTTCACCTGCCTCGTCTCAGGCGGCTTCACCCTGTTCACCGGCCCCATCGGCACCCGTCTCGGTTTTGACGAAACCCGCGCCAACCGCCTCGATGTGGCGGACGGACACCTGACGGGACGGGTGGTCGAGCCGATCGTCGGCGCGGAGGCCAAGCGCGCGAGCCTCATCGAACTGCGCGAGCGGTTGGGCTTGAGTGGCGCGGAGACGATCGCCGTGGGTGACGGGGCGAACGACCTGCCGATGCTCGGAGAGGCCGGGCTCGGTGTCGCCTTTCGCGCCAAACCGAAGGTGGCGCAGGCGGCACAGGTGCGAATCGAACACGGCGACCTGACCGCGCTGCTCTACCTTCAGGGTTTCTCGGCCGCAGAGTTCGTTGCCTAGATTCTTCCGACCACAGCCCGAAGCTTCGTGACGCAGCCCGACCGCGTACCCATCCCCTCTCCCCCGGTTCGGGAAGAGAGGATGGTAAAGGCGTCGATCGGGTCGCCGCTTACTCCAACCCGATCGCCACGAAGCGCACGTCGCCGCCGGTGCTGGCCACCAACAGCAGCACGGACTTGCGGCCCTCCTTCTTGAGAGCCTCCACGCGCTTCGTCACATCGGCCGGGTTCGAAACCGCTTCCTGGCCGACCTCGACGATGACCTCGCCCGGCTGGATGCGCTTGTCGGCGGCGGTCGAGTTGGGGTCGACCTTGGTGACGACCACGCCGTTCTTGACGCTCTCCTTGATGCCGTAGCGGCGCCGCGCCTCGTCGTTGAGACCGGAGAGGTTGAGGCCGAGAATCTGGCGATTGGCCGACTCCGCCTCCGGCTGCTTGAGGTTGGCGACCTGAGTCTTCTCGCCGTCCTCCAGGCGACCGAGCAGGACCGCCTTCGTCTGCTCCTCGCCCTTGCGCACGATCTGAACGTCCACGGTCTTGCCGACCGGGGTCGCGGCGACGATGCGCGGCAGTTCGCTGGACGACTTCACCGGCACGCCGTTGAACTTGACGATCACGTCGCCGACCTCGAGCCCCGCGGTCTTGGCCGGGCCCTTCTCATCGACGCCGGCCACCAATGCGCCCTTGGCGCCGCCCTTCAGGCCGAGCGCCTCGGCGGTCGCCTCATCGACGTTCTGGATGCGCACGCCGAGCCAACCGCGACGCACCTCGCCGAACTGACGAAGCTGATCGACGACCTGGCTCGCCGTCCCCGAGGGAACCGCGAAACCGATGCCGACCGAGCCGCCGGAGGGTGAGAGGATCGCGGTGTTGATGCCGATCACCTCGCCGTCCATGTTGAACAGCGGACCGCCGGAATTGCCCTTGTTGATGGCCGCATCCGTCTGAATGTAGTTGTCGTAGGGTCCGGACTCGATGTTGCGGCCTCGCGCCGAGACGATGCCGGCGGAGACCGAGCCGCCGAGGCCGAACGGGTTGCCGATTGCCATCACCCAGTCGCCCGGGCGCATCTTGTCGGAATCGCCGAAGGGCACGGCCTTGAGCGGGCGCTCGGCCGTCGGCTTCACCCGCAGCAAGGCGAGGTCGATCTTCGAATCCTTGCCGATGATCTCCGCCTTCAGCTTGGTGCCGTCGCTGAGGATGACCTGGATGTCGTTGGCGTCGCCGATGACGTGGTTGTTCGTCACGACGATGCCCGAGGCGTCGATGATGAAGCCGGAGCCGAGCGAGTTCGACTTGCGCATCGGTCCGCGCGGGCTGTCCTCGTCACCCTTCGGAGCGCCTTGGCCGCGTCGCTTGAAGAATTCCTCGAAGAGATCCTCGAACGGGGTGCCCTGAGGCAGTTGCGGCATGGTCCGGCCGCCGCGGTTGCTGGCTTCGACCGTGGTCGAGGCCGAGATGTTCACCACCGCATCGGTCACCTTGTCGGCAAGATCGGCGAGCGATTCCGGGCCGCGGGCGAAGGCGGGGAGCGGCAGGGCGGTGACCGTGACGGTGACGCCCAGCACCGCGGCGGCCAGGGCCGATGAGGCGCGCCGGGCGAACGACGGCGTTCGAGCCCGGACGGCGTTCGCGGCGAGTCTCATGGACGTTTCCTCAAGCTCAAAGAGTGCCCGTTTCAGGCCGGCTTATAGATTCAGCGGCCGGCACCCCGATCAAGGGTGCCGGCCGCGATGGTCGTATCGGTCGCAGATCGTTCAGCGCACGTTGCCGGTGGTGGCGCCGGCGCCCGAAGTCGTCGGCTCGGCGCCGTTGCGGGCACCCTGCGGACGGCGTCCCTGGGGATCGTTGAAGAAGCGGAAGAAGTCCGAGTTCGGACTCACCACGAGCCGGGTGTCCTGCCCCTTCAGAGCCTGCTCGTAAGCCTGCATCGAGCGGTAGAAGGCGAAGAAGTTGGCATCCTGGCTGAACGCCTCGGCGAGGATGCGGTTTCTCTCCGCGTCGCCCTCACCGCGCAGCTCTTCCTGCTTCTGATTGGCCTCGGCCAGGATCACGACGACGTCGCGATCGGCCTTGGCGCGGATCAGCGTCGCCGCCTGATCGCCGTTGGCGCGAATGTCGGTCGCCTCCTTCTTCCGCTCCGACGTCATGCGGTCGTAGACCGCTTGGCTGTTCTTGGCGGGAAGGTCGACACGGGTCATGCGCAGATCGACGATCTCGATGCCGAGACTCTTGGCCTGCTTGTTCACGTCCTCCTGAATCGTATTCATCAGGTCGGCGCGCTCGGTCCGCACGATGGCGTCGCGGCTGGTCCGGGCCAGGACGTTGCGGAGCGCCGAGTTGGTGAAGCTCGCCAGACGCTGGTTGGCCAGGGCGATCGTCCCCGCCGCTTGGTAGAACTTCAGCGGATCGATGATCCGGTAGCGGACGAAGGCATCCACCTCGAGGTTCTGCCGGTCGGCGGTGAGCAGGGTCTGAACCGGAAGGTCGAGATCCAGCACCCGCTTGTCGAACAGCACGACGCTGTCGGTGAACGGCACCTTGAAGTAGAGGCCGGGCTTGTTCTGGCCGACGGGGTTCAGCACGTCGCGCACGCGGCCGAGCTGAAGCACGAGGGCCTGCTGCATTTGCCCCACGGTGAAGACGGAAGCGTAGAGGCCGATCGCGGCTGCCGCCGCGAGGATGACCAGGCCGGTCCGAATGGCTGGATTGTTCATCGGCCCGTCGCTCCGTTCGTCTGCGTCCGCCCATTCTCCATCAGAGGCAGCACCGGCAGCACGCCCGCGGCGTTGGCACCGGCCACGCCACCGTTCTGATCGATGATCACCTTGTTCACGGAACCGAGCACGCGCTCCATCGTCTCGAGGAAGATCCGCTCGCGGATGACCTCGGGCGCCACCTTGTAGGACTCGTAGACCTGACGGAAGCGGGACGCCTGACCGGTCGCCTCCGAGGTGGCCTGGGACTTGTAGGCCTCGGCCGCCTGCAGGACCTTGCTGGCATTGCCTCGAGCCTCCGGCGTCACGCGGCTGGCATAGGTCTCCGCCTCGTTACGCACCTGCTGGGCATATTGCTGCGCCGCGTTCACGTCGATGAAGGCGGGCCGGACTTCCGGGGGAGGGGTGACGCTGGTGAGCTGCACGACCTCGATCCGCACGCCCGCGCCGTATTCGTCGAGAGCGCTCTGGACGATCTCCTTGACCTCCTGAGCGATGCTGGACTGCTCGTTGGTCAGGATCGCCTGGATGTTGCGGCGGCCGATCACCTCGCGCATCGCGCTCTCGGCGATGGCCTTGATCGTCCCGTCCGGGTTGGCGAGGTTGAAGACGTAGTCCTCCGCCTTGAGCGGGTTGACGCGCCATTGCACCTCGAAATCGATGTCGACGATGTTCTCGTCGCCGGTGAGCATCAAGCTCTCTTCCGGCACGTCGCGCTGACGCGTCGTGTTGCCGGCGGCCATGTAGCCGATGGGAATCGAGTTCACGATACCGACGTTGGGCTTCTGCACGGAGCCGATCGGGTAGGGGAAGTTGTAGCGCAGGCCTTCAGCGGACTGGCTCGTGTAGCGTCCGAAGACCGTGTTGATGCCGACCTCGTTCGGCTTCACGATGTAGAAGCCGGTCAGCAGCCACGCGCTAAGCACGAGGCCCGCTGCCAGGAGGAGTCCCTTGCCGCCGCCGAAGCCTCCGCCGGGCATGACGCCGCGGAGACGATCCTGGCCGCGCCGGAGCAGATCCTCGAGATCGGGGGGCGTCTTGCCGCCGCCCCCGCCACCCCAGGGACCGCCGCCGTTACCGCCGCCGCCGCCGCCGGGACGGCCCCAGGGGCCACCTCCGCCGCCGCTCTGATTGCTCCAAGGCATTCTCGACGTGAACTCCTGCTGAAGCCGGTCCCCGCGGATGCGGACGACCCTTGCCCTAAACTCGATCCGTCGCCCCACCACAGGGCGGGAAAAGCCGGTTTTCCCAAGCGCCAGAACGCGTTTGCGGTGCCGCACGGACGCTGCGCACCTGAGTGGCGCCGCGCAGTCCTGTCAAGGCTTGGAGGTGGTTATCATCGCGGTCGACCGCAACTGCCCAAACGAGCTGCGACAACGAGCGCGAAAAGGAGTGGCAATGAGCTTCCTTAATATGGGTCGAAGGTTCATGAGACGGCGTGTATCGATTCTCAAATTGCCCACGCAACTCCTTCACCACGCCTGCCGGTCGCAGCGCGCCTGCACATAAGCTTAACCGTTTCGTACGATCATGACCCGAGCGACGACAAACGCGACAGGCGCTGGCGTAGAGAAAACTGCCTCGATGAAACCGATCGAACGTAGAATGCCCTCAGTTGCCTATATCGTGGCCCGGAGCAATCCGGGTGACGTAATCGGTTGCGAGAATCACCTGCCCTGGAGGCTTAAGACAGACATGAAGTTTTTTCGGTCAGTGACCGAAGGTCATGTCGTGATCATGGGACGCAAAACCTTCGAGTCCTTAGGTAAGCCCCTTCCAAAGAGATTAAATATTGTGATTTCTCGCAGTCCTGGTGAGGATGCCGAAAATCTTTTATGGGCCGATAGTCCAGAAATGGCGCTACATTTGGCTGACTTTTTTTCAATAATTAAGGAAAAATCACAAATAATTGTGATTGGCGGGGCGCAAATATACAAGATGTTTTGTGATCAGTTTACAAAAGTCTATTTGACTGAGGTGTTCCATCGATTTCAATGTGGGGATGCTTACTTCAATCAGAAATTTGACATGAGAGAGTGGTTGGTAGTTCAAGAAAAGGAATATGAGCAGTCTAAGGATGACGAATTTCCATTTAAAATATCTATATTAGATCGAAAGAATAAGTACACACGGCATAGGAAGATAAGCGAATTTTTTGTTGGATCAAAATCGGATAGATTACTCCCACATTTTCCTGTCTTTCGCTCCAGGATCGAAAGAGATGACATGAATATAGAAGAGCAAATCAAGTTGCCGCTCTTAGTGGCCTGATTGTCAGACCGCCACCGGTGCCTTGATCGCGGGATGCGGTTCGTAGCCTTCGATCACGATGTCCTCGAAGCGGAAGTCGAACAGCGAGCGCACCTCCGGGTTCAGTCGCAGCCGGGGCAGGGGCCGCAATTCGCGTGAAAGCTGGAGGCGGGTCTGCTCCAGATGGTTGGCGTAGAGATGCGCGTCGCCGAAGGTGTGGACGAAGTCGCCCGCCCCGAGCCCCGTCACCTGCGCCATCATCGCGGTGAGCAGGGCGTAGCTCGCGATGTTGAACGGTACGCCGAGGAAGGCGTCGGCCGAGCGCTGGTAGAGTTGGCAGGAAAGGCGCCCGTCCGCCACGTAGAACTGGAACAGGCAGTGGCAGGGTGCGAGCGCCATGCGGTCGAGGTCGGCCGGATTCCAGGCCGAGACGATGAGGCGGCGCGAATCCGGGTTGCGGGCGATCTCGTCGAGGATCCAGGCGATCTGATCGACGCTGCCGCCGTCGGGCTTCGCCCAGGAGCGCCATTGCTTGCCGTAGACGGGGCCGAGATCGCCGTTCGCGTCGGCCCACTCGTCCCAGATCGTGACGCCGTTCTCCTTGAGGTAGGCGACATTGGTGTCGCCCTTCAGGAACCACAGCAATTCGTGGACGATCGAGCGCAGGTGGAGCTGCTTCGTCGTCACCAGGGGAAAGCCGTCCGCCAGATCGAACCGCATCTGGTGGCCGAACACCGAGAGCGTGCCCGTGCCGGTTCGGTCCTCCTTGCGGATGCCCTCGGACAGGATGCGGGTGAGCAGATCGTGATAGGCGCGCATGGCCCCTCAGGTCTGGCAACTGCCCCGGCGGATGTCGAGTCGGGCCTGCCCACCGTCCCGGCTTTCCCCCGGTCTTGGTTACGCCGGCTCGGGGGCTATCGAAGCAGGCTCGGCCCGAGCTGGTAGGCGAGCAGACAGAAATTGCTCCAGCCGTGGAGCAGGATGCAGGGCCAGAGCCGGCCGGTGCGCCAGCGCAGCCAGCCGAGGGTCAGCGCGAGCGGCAGCAGGGTGAGGGGCCGGGCGAGCGCGCTCTTGGCGCCCGGATCGAGGGAGACGTGGGCGAGGCAGAACAGGAGCGCCGTCGCCACGATCGTTCCCGCCGGCCCGAGGAAGGCGCTGGCCCGGGCGAAGGTTTCGCCCCGCAGCAGCAATTCCTCCGCGACCGGAGCCAGCACCACGACGAAGGCGAACCACAGGCCGAGCATCGTCGGGTTCAGGAAGGGCGACAGGCGGACGCCGCTGCCGAAATTCATGTGGAGCGCGGCTGCCGTGGTCGTCACCCAGGCGATGTGGATCAGCGGCCAGAGCGGGAGCAGCAGCCAGAGCCGCCGCATCGGCAAGCGTGGTTCGAGGGGGCGGGCCAGTCCGAGCCGCTGGCGCCACGCACCGCCGCCGGCCCAGGCGGCGAGCCCGATCACGAACCCGGCCATCAACGCCTGCCGCAGGGCGTCCATCATGACGCCGCGCCCCGTCACTTCCGAAAGGGGCAGGCGCGGGCGCGCGTCGGCGTTCCCGAAGGGATCGATGCCAAGCCGCAGATCGCCGCCGACACGCACGATGAGGATGGCGAGTCCGCTGGCCAGAAGCAGGATCGCCAGCGGGACCGCGATGAGCAGCAGCACCCGGCCGAACCATGACAAACCTGCGACGAGCGGGGGCTTCGACGGGCGTGCGTCGGCAGCGGCGGCGGGCGGCATATCAGCCACGCTCGCAACGCGGAGCGGGTCTGAGCGCAGATCGCTCTTCAAAACCGCCGTCGGCCTCTCTATATTCGCTTTGCCGGTCGCAAGGCCGGCTATGGCGATAAACGTTCTTCGAAATAAACCTATCGGACCCGGGGGCGGTACCCGGCGCCTCCACCCGAACCCAGGACCGATGGCCGCACGGCCTCAGCGTGTTGGGTTCCGGCGGGGGCGAAATAGGATCGACGAGGGCGTAAAGGGTGAACTTTCGCTCGGCATGGTTCCGCCGTTATCGGGCCTTTGCAATAGTTGCCAACGACAACTTTGCTCCGGTGGCTGTCGCCGCGTAAGCGGTGCCAAAAACCGACCTAAAGTCCTAGCGGGTAGCACCGCATAGGCGGGGTTCGGAGGTACCTGGCAACAGAAACCTCCACTCAATTTCCACGACCCGGCGCAGCCCAATCCCGGCCGTGACCGGTGAAGCGAGCGCCGATGGCCGAAGATCTGATCCGTTACGATCTCCTGGTTCAGGACGCCCTGCGCGGTGTGGTGCGCAAGGTGCTGACCGACGCCGCGCGTGAAGGGCTGTCGGGCGAGCATCATTTCTACATTTCGTTCCGCACCGAGGCGCCGGGTGTGCGCATGTCGCAGCGCCTACGTGAGAAGTACCCGCAGGACATGACGATCGTCCTGCAGCACCAGTTCTGGGATCTCGGCGTGACCGAGCACAGCTTCGAGGTCGGGCTGTCCTTCTCGGGCGTGCCGGAGCGGCTTCTGATCCCGTTCGACGCCCTGTCCGGCTTCTTCGATCCGTCGGTGCAGTTCGGCCTCAAGTTCGACCTCAACGAGGGTGCCGAGGGTGATCAGGCGGAGGAGACTCAGCCGAGTGCCCCGGCCAAGGCCGGTCCGCGCGGAGCGGGCTCCGAGCCTGCCGAGATCAAGCCGAAGAGTACCGGTCTCACCACGGTGCAGAACGGCCCGAAGATCGTTCCGGCCCTCCCCGCCGCGGGTAAGGCGAAGACGGATCTCAAGCCGGACAGCAAGCCCGAGGACGGCACAGAGGCCAAGCCCGAGGCCGCCGAGAAGACCGATCGCGACGGCACCGCAGAGGTCGTGAGCCTCGACGCCTTCCGTAAGAAGAACTGATTTTTTTCGCGCGACCGCTCCTCCTCCGGGGGAGCGGTCGCGCGCATCAGGCGCGTCGCTGCGCCAGCATCCGCAGGCCTTCCTTCGGCCGCAGCGTGACGCGGTGGAGCGGCGTCACCGGTGGATGATCCGCCGGCAAGGTGAGCCGCACCGCGCGCGCGACGTGGGCCAGCACCAGCGTCGCTTCCTGAACAGAAAAGCTCTGGCCGATGCAGACCCGCGGACCCGCTCCGAACGGCAGGTAGGCGAAGCGTTCGACGCGGTCGCGCCGCTCCCCGAGGAAGCGCTCGGGGATGAAGGCATCCGGCTCCTCCCACAGCTTGCGGTGTCGGTGCATCACCCAGGGCGCGATGATGACGGTCGAGTTGCGCGGAATCTTCACCCGCCCGATCCGGTCCTCGCGGAGTGCCTGGCGGCTGAGGAACGGCACCGGCGGGAAGAGCCGCATCGTCTCCTCCATCACTGCCTTGGTAAAGGGCAGCCGGTCGAGTTGCAGCGCGCCGTCCGGTCCCGCGGCGGCATCGACCTCCGCTTCCACGCGGGCGCGCGCCGCCTCGTCCTGCGACAGGCAGTAGAGCGCCCATGTCAGGGCGTTGGCCGTGGTCTCGTGGCCGGCGGCAATGAAGGTGACGATGTTAGCCTTCACCTCGAGGTCGGAAAGGCCGCGACCGGTCTCCGGGTCCTGAGCCGCGAGCAGCAGGGTCATCAGGTCATGGGGGGCCTCGCCGCGGGCGAGCGCGGCCTTGCGCTCGTCGAGGAGCGTGTCGACCACCTCCGCGAAGAACCGCAGCGCCGGCCGGGCTCGCAGCCGGCCGAGCCGCGGCACGAAGGCGGGGAAGCCGAACACGTCGAGGGGGTCGATCGGTCCGATCGATTCGAGCAGGCGGGTGATCGCGCGCCCGAGCGCGTCGGGATCGCCGGGCAGGCCTTGCGTGAAGATCGTCCGCTCCAGCACGTCGAGCGTGGCGCGGGTCATCTCCAGGGCGATATCGACCGTGGCGCCGTCGCGCCGGGCCAGCCGCCGGCCGAGCCGTGCGCCGGCGGCTTCCATCTGCGCGACGAAGCCGGCGACATGGCGTGCGGAAAAAATCGGCGCCAACGTGCGACGCTGAAGCCGCCACTCGTCGCCTTCCGCCGTGAGCAGGCCGTTGCCGAGGCCCGGCGCCAGCACGCGCTTCTGCAGGTCGTCCTTGCGGTAGTAAGCTGCCCGCTCCACCAGCAGGTAGCGCACCAGGGCCGGGTCGCTCACGACGGTGATGCGTCCCATCGCCGTCTCGCCCGCGACGACGAATTCCTCGAAATGCACGTCCATCCAGGTGGCGATCGGGTTCTCGCGCACCTTTTTCAGGAAGGCGAAGAGACCGAGCGGCCGCGTGAGCGGCGGCGGTACCTTGGGCCGGAAAAGCGGTGTGTCCGTCGGAGGCGCGAGGGGCAGCGTATCCAGCATCGGCAGGCGAACAACCTCGGCGGTAACGGAGTGCACGATGCGTCATCCCCCGTTCCGGGCTGGCATCGCGCTTGTCATCGTGCTTCGTTAAGTAGGGCCGCATCCGAGCCAACGAAGAGGCCACGATGTCGCCGCACGAGAACCCTTCCGTCGAGACGCGCACCGAGTCCGATACCTTCGGCCCGATCGAAGTGCCCGCCCACCGCTACTGGGGCGCCCAGACGCAGCGCTCGATCCAGAACTTCAAGATCGGCACCGAGCGCCAGCCGGCACCGCTCGTCCACGCGCTCGGCACCGTCAAGCAGGCCGCCGCGCTGGTGAACAAGGATCTCGGCGGCCTCGATCCGAAGATCGCCGACGCGATCGCCGAATCCGCCGCCGAAGTCGTCGCCGGACAGCACGACGACGAGTTCCCGCTGGTGGTGTGGCAGACGGGCTCGGGCACGCAGTCCAACATGAACGCCAACGAGGTGATCGCGAGCCTCGCCAACGAGCGGCTTGGGGGCAAGCGCGGCGGCAAGTCGCCGGTCCACCCCAACGATCACTGCAACCGCAGCCAATCCTCGAACGACACCTTTCCCACCGCCATGCACATCGCGGTCACCCGCGAGGTCCACGAGCGGCTGCTGCCGGCGCTCTCCCACCTGCACACCGCGCTCGACGCCAAGGCCAAGGAGTTCGAGAGCATCGTCAAGATCGGCCGCACCCACCTTCAGGACGCGACGCCGGTGTCGCTTGGCCAGGAATTCTCCGGCTACGCCGCGCAGGTCGCGCTCGGCGGCGCGCGCATCGCCGCCACGCTTCCCGGAGTGCTGGCGCTGGCGCAGGGCGGCACGGCCGTCGGCACCGGCCTCAACGCGCATCCCGAATTCGCGGAGCGGTTCGCGGCCAAGGTCGCCGAGCTGACCGGGCTGCCCTTCACCTCGGCCGAGAACAAGTTCGAGGCGCTCGCCACCCACGACGCCCTCGTCTTCCTCCAGGGCGCGCTAACGGCTTTGGCCTCGGGCCTGTTCAAGATCGCCAATGACATCCGCCTGCTGGGCTCCGGACCGCGCTCGGGCCTCGGCGAATTGTCGCTGCCGGAGAACGAGCCCGGCTCGTCGATCATGCCGGGCAAGGTCAACCCGACCCAGTGCGAGGCGCTGACGATGGTCTGCGCGCAGGTGATCGGCAACGGCACCACGGTGAGCTTTGCCGGCTCACAGGGTCATTTCGAGCTCAACGTGTTCAAGCCGGTGATCGCCAACGCGGTGCTGCAATCGGTGCGGATTCTGGCCGACGCCTCGGTCAGCTTCACCGACAACTGCGTCGTCGGCATCAAGGCCAACACCGACCGGATCAGCGACCTGATGAGCCGCTCGCTCATGCTGGTGACGGCGCTTGCGCCCTCGATCGGCTACGACAAGGCCGCCGAGATCGCCAAGACCGCGCACAAGAACGGCACCACCCTGAAGGAGGAGGCGCTGCGGCTCGGCTACGTGACGGACGAGGAGTTCGAGCGGGTCGTGCGCCCGGAAACCATGCTGGCGCCCAGCGCGGAATAAGCGCTAGTTTCGCTTCCCGGCGCGGACTCTCCGCGCCGGGTCGTCCGGAGGGCTGACACGGTGGCCGAGATCATCAACCTGCGCCAAGTGCGCAAGGACCGTGAGAAGGCGGGCAAAGAGGCCAAGGCCGCGGAGAACCGCATCCTGTTCGGCCGGCCGAAAAAGGCGAAGACGCTGGCCGAGACGCGCAAGGCGATCGAGCAGTCCCGCCACGAGGGGCACCGCCTCGCCGATTCCGACAAGGAATGACGCGTGCGCCCCTGCGGGAGAACGCGAAACGCTCGGTGATGATCGCGGGCCACCGCACCAGCGTCTCGCTGGAAGCGGAGTTCTGGACGGCGCTTCAAGAGATCGCGCAGGCGCGCGGACAATCGGTGCAGGCGCTGATCGGCACCATCGATTCCGAGCGAGGCGCGCGCAACCTCTCCTCGGCGATCCGGGTGTTCGTGCTCGGCGTGTTTCGTGACGAGCGCGCGCCTTCAGAGGGCCCCCTCGCGAATCGCGCCGGGATCGGCCAGGGCGTGCAGGAGGCCGGCGGCGGAGTGGGCGAAGCGTAGGGTGACCGACTTGCGCCGGGCCGGGCTCAGCGGATGGTCCGGCGGCTCACGCAGGATCGCCGCGCCGAAGGAGTCGGCGACGATGAGGCCGCATTCCTCCGGGATCAGCGATTCCGGCACTGTCTCGGGGATCGCGAAGAAGAAGCGGTCGCAATAGTCGCGGTAATCCGGCCATTTCCGGTCGGCGCGAAAGTCGGCGACGCTCGATTTGATCTCGACGATGGTGAGCCGTCCGGCGCCGCAGAGCGCGATCACGTCGGCGCGGCGCCCGTTGGCGAGCGAGAACTCCGGCAGGCTCACGCAGCCCATTTCGGCGAGCAGGCGTCGGACCCCGCGCTGGATATTGAGCGCGGTCGGTGACTGGCGCCGGTCCGGAGGCAGGACGATGTGGGCGAGGGCTGTGGACATGCCGGGGCGTTGGCTTGCGGATGAGGCCGAATCGAGTCCGCGCATCCTGCCAGCCGGATTACCGCGGTGTCACCGGCCGCTTTGCCGCACGGGGCAGTCGCCGACATCAGGTCACGGCTCGCCCGAGAAGTAGCTCTTGTAAAATGGATCGTCCCCGAACCACTCTCCATAGCGATAGTTCGCATTGCTGATTCCGCATACGTCCACTTGCGGAGGTCCGATATCGAATTCTATGGCATCTAGGATGACGATGCCGCCTGCCGCTTCCAGGCGAACGCCCTGCTCCGTTTCCGCGCGGAGGCCGAGGCTTTCATAGCCCGATGACAGGCCGTTGCAGATCGCATCGACTGCGGAGCGGATCTCGAAGTAGGCTTCGGTCGGACGAAACTCTCCCGACGCTACGCCCATCCCCGGATCTGACGCGAAGAGATCGGCATGGCCGATCAGGCGGTCGTTGCTGAAGATGCGCACGGGCAGCACAGGCAAACCTCTTGGTTGGATTCAAAGATCGCCACCGCGAGCCGCTGGGTATCCGAACCATGATCTTGCCAGGAGATGGTCCAAAAAACGGATTAGGGACGATGCTCCAGTAAATCAGGCGTTGCTTGGCAGCCTGCTTCTGCCCGATGTCCACTCCTCCCATCGGTCGAGCAGGCGCTCGAACCCCTCGCGAGCGAAGACTTCACGGCTCCTTTGGTAGGACGGCTCGATGGACAGCGTCGAAACTTTCCACAACTCGCCGATCAGGATTGTTGCCATCGATTTGCGTTTGACGACGAACTCCATCTCCCGCCTTCGATTGAGGGGGGGCGAGTTGAAGTCCCAGATTCCATCAAACTCATCAACGGTGAAAAACATCGTATGCCGCTGTACATCAACTGGAGTGAGCGACCAAATATATCCACCGGGCTCATCTTGAAGCAGGATCTCTCCGCCATGGTTGTCGATCAGCATGCTGCAAAAGCAGATAAGTTTCTCGATGACATCAGTAAAAACTGCGGAGACGCGGCAATTTAAATTTTTTCGAGAGGTTATGATGTCTAAATCACTCCATCCGTATGAGCGAAATAGTAGCGAGATGGTGAATTCGTCGAAAACTTGAGACGGCTCTCTAGTCATTTCGGCTCCGGGTTTTCGAAGCATTATCTGTATGATTTACCTTAAAATCACGATGAAACAGATATTTTTTTATGGCAAATCTTATAAATTTACTTATACTCAGTACAAAAGCAATATATGAGGTCAAATGCAAATTCTGCAGATTATCGACCTGTCGTCAATGACAAAGCCGCCCGGATCGCCGCGAACCCGTCCGTGAGGGCCGCCGGGCCCGGCTGGAGGATCAGCGGCGACTTGATCTCGTGGATGCGCCCCGCCGCCACGGCGGGAATGGCGCCCCATCCGGGCCGGGCGCGGATGCGCTCGATGTTGACGCGCTTGCCGCACCAGGAGGCGAGGATCACGTCGGGCGCGGCCGCGATCACCTGCGCCGCGGTCACGATCCGGTCTTTCGCTGCTTGCGCGCGGCTCAATTCCGGAAACACGTCCTGCCCCCCGGCATAGCCGATCAGGTCGGAGACCCAGCCGATGCCGGAGATCATCGGCTCGTCCCACTCCTCGAAATAGACCTTCGGCCGGACGCGTCCCGCGCTCTCGGCGACGGCCTCGGTGAGGTGGGCCGCGTAGGACTGCGCCAGCACCTCGGCCCGCTCCGCCGCGCCGACGAGGGCGCCGACGGTGCGGATCATCGCGAGGCAGCCGGCCACATCGCGCTGGTTGAACAGGTGGACCGCGACGCCGGCACGGGCGAGGCTGGCGACGATCTCGGCCTGGAGATCCGAGAAGGCGAGGACGAGGTCCGGCTCGAGGGCGAGAATCTTGGGCAGATCGGCGCTTGTGAAGGCCGAGACCCGCGGCTTCTCCCGGCGCACCTGCGGCGGGCGCACGGCGTAGCCCGAGACGCCGACGATGCGGCGATCCTCGCCCAGCAGATAGAGCGTCTCGACGGTCTCCTCGGTGAGGCAGACGATGCGTTCGGGCGGGAAGCGTCGCATGGCGCGTCAGTAATGAAGCCACGTCAGCAGGCCCGCGCCGGGGGCAAGCAGCACGAAGGCCCAGACGAAGGCCGAACTCCAGTTCGCGAGCTGGAACGGAATGCGCGCGAGGCCGAAGCTGCCGGCGACCAATGGCACCACTGCCCGCGCCGGACCGATGAAGCGGCCGATGAGGATCGCCCCCGCACCCCAGCGCCGCAGGAAGGCTTCGGCCTTGGCCGTCATTTCCGGGTACCGGCTCATCGGCCAGAGACGCTTCGCGCCGTCCTTGTAGTAGTGCCCGACTTCGTAGGAGACCCAATCCCCCAGCCCGGCGCCGATGCCCGCCCCGATCACCAGGGGCCAGAACGGCAGGCCGCTGCTGCCGATCAGAGCGCCGATGCCGAGCAGGATCGCCGTGGCCGGTACCAGCAGCGACAGGACCGCGAGCGATTCGCAGAAGGCGATCACCCCCGTCACCAGCGGTGCCCACGCCTTGTATGTCTCGAGGAAGGTGAGGATGGATTGGCGGGCGGCGTCGAAATCCATACTCACTCCGGAAGATGGGCCGAGAGCCGTATCCACCCTGATGGCATCCGGCCGGCGTCTCTAGGTCTTTGTTTTGATGCACATTCCTTCGACGAAGCGGTGACCGCTTCGTCGGGATGCGCTCAAGGTCGGCCGAGCCCTAACGCGCCGCTGCACCGATCGGATGCGCGCGGGGGCCCGCCGGGCTATCACGATGCAGGAGCGGATACCGGAGCACCATGAAGGTCCTGTCGATCCAGTCGCACGTCGCCTACGGCCATGTGGGCAATTCGTCCGCCGTGTTCCCGATGCAGCGGCTCGGGGTCGAGGTCTGGCCGGTGCACACGGTGCAGTTCTCCAACCATACCGGCTACGGGCAGTGGCGCGGGCGCGTCTTCGATGGGCCGGCGGTGGAGGAGGTGGTGCAGGGCGTGGCCGAGCGCGGCGCGCTCAAGGAATGCAACGCCGTGCTCTCCGGCTATATGGGCTCGGCCGATATCGGCACCGCGATCCTGCGGACGGTCGCCGCCGTGCGGGCGGCCAACCGCGAGGCGCTCTATTGCTGCGATCCGGTGATCGGCGACACCTATTCCGGCGTCTACGTCCGCCCCGGCATCGCCGACTTCATGCGATCGCAGGCCGTTCCGGCAGCCGACATCCTCACCCCGAACCAGTTCGAACTCGACCTCATCTCGGATGCGCCGAGCGACACGCTGGCGGCCGCCAAGGCGGCGGCCGCTTCGGTTCAGGCGCTCGGCCCGCGTGTCCTGCTCGTCACCTCGCTCGTCACGGCGGAGACGCCGCCGGACGCGATCGACATGATGGCGGCCGAGGGTGGCTCGTTCTGGCGGGTGCGCACGCCCCGGCTCGACCTGAAAGCGGTCTCGGGCGCGGGCGATGCGGTCGCCGCGCTCTATCTCGTGCATTACCTGCGCACCGGCTCGGCGGCCCTGGCGCTCGGCATGGCGGCGGCCTCGATCCACGGCCTGCTGCGCCGGACCGCCGAGGCCGGTTCGGACGAGTTGCTGACCGTCGCCGCGCAGGAAGAATTCGTCGCGCCGAGCGCGGCCTTCCCTGTCGAGATCGTTTGAACCTTCTCAAGGAGTCATGATGCCGGAACGCCGCTTCGCCACCCTCGACGTGTTCACCGACGCGCCGCTGGCCGGAAACCCGCTCGCGGTGGTGCTCGATGCCGACGGGCTCAGCGCCGAGGCGATGCAGGTGATTGCCGGCGAGTTCAACCTGTCGGAGACGGTGTTCGTCCTGCCGCCGGCCGAGCCGCGTCACCGGGCCCGCCTGCGTATCTTCACACCGGCCCGTGAACTGCCCTTCGCCGGCCACCCGACGGTTGGAACGGCGGTGCTGCTCGCCCTCCGCGACCGGGCCGAACGGCAGGAAGTGGCGCTGGCGGATGCCGCCGCCTTCGGCCTCGAGGAAGAGATCGGCATCGTCTCCTGCGTCGTCGAGGCCGCGGAGGATGGCCGCAACGGTCGTGCCCGTTTCAAGCTGCCGGTTCTGCCGACCTATCTCGGCGAGGCCCCCGCCAACGAAGCCCTGGCCACGGCTTTGGGACTGAAGCCCGGCGATCTCGGCTTCAACCGTCATCAGCCGAGCCGGCACGGCGCCGGCCCTGCCTTCACCTTCGTGCCGCTCGCCTCCGGCGAGGCGCTGGCGCAGGCCCGGCTCGATCCCGCCCGGTTCGAGCGCCTGTTCCGACATGCCGAGCCGGACGCGCTCTACCTCTACGCCCTCGACGCGGAGGGCCTTGGGCAAAGCTACCAGGCACGGATGTTCGCGCCCCATTTCGGCATCACGGAAGACCCGGCGACGGGCGGCGCTGCGGCGGCCTTCGCCGGCGTGCTGATGCAGTTCGAGCCGCTGGGCGAGGGCACCCACGATGTGACCATCCGCCAGGGCGTCGCCATGGGGCGGCCGAGCACGATCGACCTTCAGGTCGTCATCGCGGAGGGCGCCCTGCGCTCCGTTGAGATCGGCGGGCAGGCCGTGGTGGTGAGCGAGGGCGTGCTGCGTGTCGATTGAGATCGCGGGCGACGCCGCGCCCGGTTTCAGCCTCACGCCGCTGGAGCGGATCTCCGCGCGGCGCGTCGAGCACGATTGGGCCTGGGCGCGGGACAACGCCGAGGCGATCGACCGCAACTGGGAGCGCCGCCGGGCGGAGACGCCGGGCCTTTTCGACGGGCCGGTCTACCTCGCTAGCGGCTGCACCCTCGCGGACGGGGCTTGCGAGGCGAGCCTGTTCGAGGTGCGCTACTCGCGCTTCCTCGCCTTCCGCGATGCGGGCGTGCCCGACGCGCTGGTGGCCAACGCCTTCGCGGCGATCGTCCCGCACAGCCATGACGGGGCGGTTCTCCTCGGCGTGATGGGCGCCCAGACCGCCAATGCCGGACAGATCTACTTCCCCTGCGGCACGCCCGATCCCGGCGACCTGCGCGACGACGGCACGGTCGATCTCGCCGGCAGCGCCGCGCGCGAGCTTTTGGAGGAGACCGGCCTGACGCTTCCCGACGGGGCGGAGGAGGAATGGGTGCTCCTGCGCGGCGACGGCCAACTCGCCTTCCTGCGCCCGGTCCGTTTCGACTGCGCGGCCGAGACGCTGAAGGCTCGCATCGAATCGCATCGCGGCCACGAGGACGAGCCGGAACTCGCCCGCAGCATCATTGCCCGCTCGCGCTCCGATATCGACGCCGCCCGGATGCCGGGCTTCGTGCAGGCCTATCTCGCGAGCATCTTCCCGGCCTGAACGCCCGGCTTTTACCGGTAGCCGTAGCGTGCCTTGGCCGCCGCGAGCAGGCTCATCGCCTCACCCTCGCGGCCGGCGGCGCAGGCGCCCGCCGCCTTGTCGAGGTCGGCGCTGAAGCGCGTGCCGACAACTGCTGACAGATCACCGGTCTTCACGTCGCCCGCGACGATGGCCTGCGTCCGAGCGATGGTCGGGCCGCACCCTGTGCCGGTCGGCAGGGCCGTGACAACCGGTGCTGCGGCCACGGCCGCGACCGGAGGCGGCGCGCTCGACTGGCAGGCGCTCAAGGCGCAGCCGAGGACGAGGAGGGAGATGGCACGGGGAAGCGGCGCGGGCACGACGGGTCTCTCCGGTTGCGAGAGGAGGTTCGCTGCAGCCAAGCTTGGCCGCCGGTTTGTGCCCTCCGCGCGTGGGCCGGTCAATCGTTGGAGAGACGCGGCACAGGCATGTGCTTGTCACGATCCCCGCCAATCGGTACATACCGCCACCCTGGTCTCGTAGCGGTCTTCCGGCGAGTCAGCCTCTTGAGGAGAATCGAGCGTGGCCCCTGGCCGCCCTGCGCAGACGAACGATGGCGCCGCTCTCGCGGCCGCTTCGTCGTGCGCGCTCATTCTCGCAGGCCTGCTTCTTAGCCGCCCCTGAGGGCCGTCCGGGCGCGATCGCCTGGGCTCTCAGGGGATGCCGCCCATCGACCGGAAGACAGGCTTTTCCGGCGCCGCTCCCAGAGTGTCGAGCGCGCCGGCTGCGAGGAACGAAGACCCATGGCGAACACGACTCAGAGCGCGAAGGACCGCGTCGTCATCTTCGACACGACGTTGCGCGACGGCGAGCAATGTCCCGGCGCCACCATGACGCTCGACGAGAAGCTGGCGGTGGCCGAGCTGCTCGACGGGATGGGCGTCGACATCATCGAGGCCGGCTTCCCCATCGCCTCCAACGGCGACTTCGAGGCCGTCTCCGAGATCGCGCGGCGCACCAAGCGGGCGACCGTGGCGGGCCTCGCCCGCGCCATCCCGGCTGACATCGCCCGGGCCGGCGAGGCGGTGCGGCATGCCGAGCGCGGCCGCATCCATACCTTCGTTTCGACCTCAGCGATCCACCTCGCCCATCAGATGCGCAAGACGCAGGACGAGGTGATCGAGATCATCCTCAAGACCGTGGCCCAGGCCCGCGACCTCGTCGAGGACGTGGAATGGTCGGCCATGGACGCGACCCGTACCGACATCGATTACCTCTGCCGCTGCGTCGAGGCGGCCATCCGCTCGGGCGCCACCACCATCAACCTGCCCGACACCGTCGGTTACGCCACGCCGCAGGAATACGGCGCGATGTTCCGTCAAGTTCGCGAGCGCGTACCGAACGCCGACAAGGCGATCTTCTCCGTGCATTGCCACAACGATCTCGGGCTGGCGGTGGCGAACTCGCTCGCCGGCCTGGAAGGGGGCGCCCGGCAGATCGAGTGCACGATCAACGGCATCGGCGAGCGCGCCGGCAACGCGGCGCTCGAAGAGATCGTCATGGCGATCCGCACCCGTGCCGACGTGATGCCCTACGACACCGGCATCGACACGACGATGCTGACCCGCGCCTCGAAGCTCGTCAGCCATGCGGCGAACTTCCCCGTGCAGTACAACAAGGCCATCGTCGGCCGGAACGCCTTCGCCCATGAGAGCGGCATCCATCAGGACGGCATGCTCAAGCATTCCGAGACCTACGAGATCATGACCCCGGCCTCGGTCGGGCTCGCCAAGACCTCGCTGGTGATGGGCAAGCATTCGGGCCGGGCCGCCTTCAAGTCGAAGCTCGGCGAGCTCGGCATCTCGCTGTCCGACAACCAGTTCCAGGACGTGTTCGAGCGCTTCAAGGCTTTGGCCGATCGCAAGAAGCACGTCTACGACGAGGATATCGAGGCGCTGGTGGACGAGAAGCTCGCCACTGCCCACGACCGCATCAAGCTCGTTTCCCTGTCCGTGATCGCCGGCACGCGGGGCCCGCAGCGCGCGACGATGAAGATCGAGATGGACGGCCGCGTCTTCACCGCGGAGGCCGACGGCAACGGCCCGGTGGACGCGGTCTTCAACGCGATCCACGAGATCGTCCCGCACGACGCGGTGCTGGAACTCTATCAGGTCCACGCCGTGACCGAGGGCACCGACGCCCAGGCCGAGGTCTCGGTCCGGCTGAAGGCCGGCGAGCGCTCGGTCACCGCCCGCGGCGCCGACCCGGACACGCTGGTGGCCTCGGCCAAGGCGTATCTCTCGGCGTTGAACAAGCTCTCGGCCGCCTCCGTTAGGCTGCACGCCCAACACGCCGCGGTGGTCTAGCCAACGCTCGTCCCCTCCGATCCCCTCATCCTGAAGCGGCCGCCTTGGCGGGCCTCGAAGGAGGGCTCCAGGGATGGCGAGACTTCTGGAGGCCTCCTTCGAGGCTCCGCTTCGCTTCGCACCTCAGGCTGAGGGCGCGTTCTGGAAGATCGGCCTTGCGGCCGATCCGGCTCGAAAAGTCGATCAGCAAAAATGCCCGCTTACCGCTCCCGCACCACCACCCATGGCCGCAACATGGCCGGCGCACGCGGCCTGTGGCGCGCCACCGGCATGAAGGATTCGGATTTCGGCAAGCCGATCATCGCGGTGGTGAACTCGTTCACGCAGTTCGTGCCCGGCCACGTCCACCTGAAGGATCTCGGCCAGCTCGTGGCCCGCGAGATCGAGCAGGCGGGCGGTGTGGCCAAGGAGTTCAACACCATCGCGGTCGATGACGGCATCGCCATGGGCCATGACGGGATGCTCTACTCGCTCCCGTCCCGCGAGCTGATCGCCGATAGCGTCGAGTACATGGTCAACGCGCATTGCGCCGACGCCATGGTCTGCATCTCGAATTGCGACAAGATCACCCCCGGCATGCTGATGGCGGCGCTGCGCCTCAACATCCCGGCGGTGTTCGTCTCCGGCGGCCCGATGGAGGCCGGCAAGGTGGTGATGAACGGCGTCACCCGTAAGTTCGACCTCGTCGATGCCATGGTGGCCGCAGCCGACGACCGGGTGTCGGACGAGGATGTCGCCGTCATCGAGCGCTCGGCCTGCCCGACCTGCGGTTCGTGTTCGGGCATGTTCACGGCCAATTCCATGAACTGCCTCACCGAGGCGCTCGGCCTGTCGCTGCCCGGAAACGGCTCGACGCTGGCGACGCATGCCGACCGCAAGCGCCTGTTCGTCGAGGCCGGCCACCTCATCGTCGATCTGGCCCGCCGCCACTACGAGCAGGACGACGCCAGCGTTCTGCCGCGCTCCATCGCGACGATGGCCGCCTTCGAGAACGCGATGACCCTCGACATCGCCATGGGCGGCTCGACCAACACGGTGTTGCACCTGCTCGCCGCCGCGCATGAGGGCGAGGTGCCCTTCACCATGGCCGATATCGACCGGCTTTCGCGCCGGGTGCCGGTTCTTTGCAAGGTCGCCCCGGCGGTCGCGAACGTCCACATGGAGGATGTGCACCGGGCTGGCGGCATCATGGGCATCCTGGGCGAACTCGACCGCGCCGGCCTGATCGACCGGTCCGTCGGCAATGTCGGCTCGGGCACGCTGGGCGCCGCGCTCGACCGCTGGGACGTCACGAAGACTCAGAGCGAGTCGGTCCAGACCTTCTTCCGCGCCGCGCCCGGCGGCGTGCCGACCCAGGTCGCCTTCAGTCAGGCCTCGCGCTGGGACGAACTCGACGTCGACCGCGAGGCCGGCGTCATCCGCTCGGCCGAGCACGCCTACTCGAAGGATGGCGGGCTGGCCGTGCTCTACGGCAACCTCGCGGAAGACGGCTGCATCGTGAAGACGGCCGGCGTCGATGCCTCGATCCTGACCTTCACCGGCACCGCCCACGTCTTCGAGAGCCAGGATGCGTCGGTGGATGCCATTCTCAACGGCCGGGTGAAGGCCGGCGAGGTGGTGCTGATCCGCTACGAGGGCCCCCGCGGCGGCCCCGGCATGCAGGAAATGCTCTATCCCACGAGCTACCTGAAATCGAAGGGCCTCGGCAAAGCCTGCGCGCTCGTCACCGACGGCCGATTCTCCGGCGGCTCCTCCGGCCTGTCCATTGGCCACGTCTCGCCGGAAGCCGCCGAGGGCGGTCTGATCGGCCTCGTCGAGCAGGGTGACCGGATCGAGATCGACATCCCGAACCGGCGCATCCACCTCGCGGTGGACGAGGCCGTGCTGGCCGAGCGTCGCGCCGCCCGCGACGCGGAAGGCTGGCGTCCGGCCACGCCCCGCAAGCGCAAGGTCAGCGCGGCGTTGCGCGCCTACGCCATGCTCGCCACCAGCGCCGCCAAAGGCGCGGTGCGGCGGATCGAGGAATAGGCAAGACCCCGATTCGGCATCACGCCGCCAACATCGGCATGGCGAAGTATGGCTGCCCAACTTTTTCAGTCATGCCTCGCGCATCGGGCACGGATCGCGCATAGACGCGTTCTCAGACGGAGCTTCGCTCCGGACGGGACCATCGCCTATGCAAATCGCCACGCCCTACCTGATGTTTCTCGGCGACGTGCCGGACCGGCTCGCCGCCAAGACCGCCTACGGCATCAATGACTGGCGCCCCGAATGGTGCGTCGGCCAGCTTCGGATGGAGGGCTGTGCCGCCGATCTCGGCATCCCCGATCTGACGCTGGAGGACGCCGTCGCCAAGGGCTGCAAGACCATGGTCGTCGGCGTCGTCAATGCCGGTGGCGTGCTGCCCGACCACTGGGTCGCGGAGATCGTCGCGGCGCTCGATGCCGGGCTCGACGTGGCGAGCGGGCTGCACGTCCGGCTCGGATCGATCCCGCAGATCGCCGAGGCGGCCAAGCGCAGCGGGCGCGCCCTGCATGACGTCCGCCACACCACCGAGACCTTCCCTACCGGTAAGGGCACCAAGCGTCCGGGCCGGCGGCTCCTCACCGTCGGCACTGATTGCTCCGTCGGCAAGAAGTACACCGCGCTCGCCCTCGAACGCGGCATGCGCGCGCGTGGCTTCGATGCCGATTTTCGCGCCACGGGTCAGACCGGCGTCTTCATCTCCGGCCGAGGCGCGGCCATCGACGCAGTGGCGGCCGATTTCATCTCCGGTGCCGTCGAGTGGGTCTCCCCGGCGGCCGAGCCGAATCACTGGGATCTGATCGAGGGGCAGGGCTCGCTGTTCCACCCCTCCTTTGGCGGCGTCAGCCTCGGCCTGCTGCACGGTGCGCAGGCCGACGCCTTCGTGATCTGCCACGAGCCGACCCGCACCCGCATGCGCGGCGTCGAGGCGAGCCTGCCGACGATCCAGGACGTCATCGACCTGACCATCCGCTGCGGCTCGCTCACCAATCCGGGCATTCGCCCGGTCGGCATCGCCGTGAACACGCAGGCCCTGGCCGAGTCGCAGGCGCGCGCGCTGCTGAGCGAGGCGGAAGCCGTCAACGGCCTGCCCGCCACCGATCCCGTGCGCTTCGGCGTCGAAGGGATCGTGGACCGGATCGCCGCCGAGTTTCCGGCCTGAGGGAGAACAGTCGATGCCGCGTCTGACCGTTGCCGTCGAGCGTTTCCCCATCGCCGGATCGTTCACGATCTCCCGCGGCAGCCGCACCGAGGCGGTCGTCGTCGTCGCGACCGTCGAGGATGGTCCGTTTCGCGGCCGGGGCGAGTGCGTACCCTATGCCCGCTACGGCGAGACGGTGGAGAATGTCGCCGCCTTCCTTGCTGAGCAGGCGGCATGGATCGCCGACGGGGGAGGGCGGTTCGACCTCGCCGGGCGGATGAAGCCGGGTGCTGCCCGCAACGCCCTCGACTGTGCCCTGTGGGATCTCGAAGCGAAGCGCACCGGCAGGTCCGCTTACGAACTCGCGGGGGTTGCCGCACCGGAGCCGGTCACCACCGCCTATACGCTGAGTCTCGGCGATCCGGAGGCGATGGAGGAAGCGGCCCGCGCGGCGGCGCACCGGCCGCTGCTGAAGGTGAAGCTCGGCGGCGAGGGCGACCCCGAGCGGATCGCTGCCGTGCGCCGCGGCGCGCCGGATTCACGCCTCATCGTCGATGCCAACGAGGCTTGGCGTTCGGAGACGATCCGCGACAACCTCGCGGCCTGCGCAGCAGCGGGTGTCGGCCTGATCGAGCAGCCCCTGCCGGCGAGCGAGGACGGGTTGCTCGCCGAGATCGACCGCACGATTCCGATCTGCGCCGATGAGAGCCTGCACGACCGCGCCGGGCTCGACGCGCTGGCCAAGCGCTACGACGCGATCAACATCAAGCTCGACAAGGCGGGCGGCCTCACGGAAGCGCTGAAGCTCGCCCACGAGGCGCGGGCGCGCGGCTTCGAGATCATGGTCGGCTGCATGGTCGGCTCGTCGCTCGCCATGGCGCCGGCCCTGCTGCTTGCCCACCACGCGGCCTACGTCGATCTCGACGGGCCGCTGCTGCTCGCCCAGGACCGTGTGCCGGCCCTGCGCTACGAGGGCAGCACGGTCTATCCGCCGCCGCCCGAGCTGTGGGGTTGAGCGCCGTCCCTACTGCACCGAGCGGATCGCCAGCGACGGCACCACGTCCTCGCCGAGACGCAGGCGGGCGTCGAGGATGGGTGCGGCCGGTTCCTCGGCCTGCTGCTGCGCAAGGTCGGCGATGGCCTGATACTGGCTCAGGCGCCGGTCGATCATGCCGTCAAGCTTCTCGTGGACTTCGGCCACGGTCAGGCTGCGGCGCTTGGCACCGTCCTTGGCGGTGAAGATGGCGCGGTTGGCACGTGCGGCCCGGCCGAAGGCGGCCTTGGCGACCTTGTCCGGATCCTCGGCGCTGAGTGACAGGAACTTGCCGGCGCTCGCGGTGCCGAGGAAATGTGCGAGGTAGAGTTCGGTGGTCTTCAACTCGCGGCCGATCCGCGCCTCGATCCGGCTGCGGTCCCGCTTGATCAGCTCGCCGGCCATCAGGCCGGAGATGTAGGGGTCGTTGCGCAGGTCGAGCACCCGCTTGCGCGTCGCCGCGTCCGCGATGGTGATGCCGGCGCCGTGACCCTTCACCGCGGCGGCGTCATCGGCCATCCCGTGCTTAGCGCCGTACTGGCGGATCATCTCCAGCCAAGTGCCGGTGACGAACTGGAACAGACCCTGCGCCGAGGAAGCGGAGGACTTCACGCCGGTATCGAAGCTCGATTCCTTGTCGGCGAGCGCCATCATGTAGACGGGATCGACGCCGGTCACCTCGGACGCCTTCAGGATCGTCTCCACCAGCGGACGCGGCACGCTCATCTCGCCGAAGCGGAGGATTTCGTCGTCGGTGTCCGAACGGAGATTGGCCAGCGACGCCTGCATGCGTTCGATCGAGGCAGTCAGCCCGCCATCTTGGCCGAGCAGCGCGGTGCCGCCCCATTCCGCCTCGGCCCCGGCCGGGCGGAGATCGGCCCGCACCATCATCGGGATCGTTATCGAAACATGTGCGTTCTCGTAGGCGGACACGTCCTGCGGCCCGGCCAGCAGCAGGGTCACGCTGGCGGCCAGTGCGGTAAGGCTGCGCACCAGCGGCGAACGAACGCGCGACGGCTGCGAAGCAGCACCGTTGCCGGCATTCGACCCGCAAGGCACGAGTCGGCTTACGTCGTCGGCGCAGCGCGCCGGCTCCGGGTAAACCCCCATCGGTCTTCCTTGTTGGTGCCTCGGCGTTCTTTTGTGCCGGGCTTCGTTTGACCGGCGGAGGTTTCGCCGCCGGGTGTGACCACAATGGGACCACCCCGTGATCCAAACGTGATCCCGTTAATGCAGCGTTAAGCCATTGTGTTTACGATATTTTAACCAAAAGATGCGGTCCCGGCGCAATCCGGCCTGCGGCAAAGATGGCAGGGTCGGCACCGGAACGCACCGGGTTGGTCACAGTTGTCATGGGCCGCGCGGCCTCCCGTTAGGGTTCATCCCAAGGCGTCAGCGCCACCACAACAGAAAGATCGAGTTCCCATGGGCATTCAGACCGGTCGACGCGTCGGAGTGGCGTTCGTTGGCATGGGCGGTGCAGTCGCGACGACAGCCATCGCCGGCATCGAAACCATCAAATCGGGTTCGAACCGTCTGGATGGCCTTCCGCTCGCAGGTGTGTCCGTCGCCGGGATGGCCGATTACAAGGATCTCGTCTTCGGCGGCTGGGATCTGAACGGCGACGACCTCGCTTCTGCCGCCACCGGCCACGGTGTGTTGACCCGCGAGGATATCGAGAGCGGCGCCCAGGCACTCAAGGGCATCACGCCCTGGCCGGCGGTCGGTTCGGCCAAGTTCTGCAAGAACATCGACGGCGGCAACCGCATCGTCGCCAAGGACCATCGTGAGACCGTCTCGGTCATCGCCAACGACCTCAACCGCTTCCGCAAGGAAAGCAACCTCGACGACGTGGTGGTGATCAACCTCGCCTCGACCGAGCGCTGGCCCGATCTTTCCGTCCCGGTTCTCAACTCGGCCGAAGCCTTCGAGAAGGGGCTCGATTCGAGCGACGAATCGATCTCGCCGGCGATGCTCTATGCCTATGCGGCGATCAAGAGCGGCGTTCCCTACGCGAATTTCACCCCCTCCATCGCCGCCGACGTGCCGGCCCTGATGGAACTCGCCCGCGAGCTGAACGTCCCGGTCGCCGGCAAGGACGGCAAGACCGGCCAGACCATGATGAAAACGGTGCTGGCGCCGGCCCTGAAGGCCCGCCAGCTTCACGTCGATGGCTGGTTCTCGACCAACATCCTCGGCAACCGCGACGGCTTGGCCCTCAACGATCCGAACTCGCTGCAATCGAAGCTCAACACCAAGGGCACGGTGCTCGACTCGATCCTCGGCTACCCGGTCGAGGATCACCTCGTGCACATCCACTATTACCGCCCGCGCGGCGACGACAAGGAAGCCTGGGACAACATCGACGTCACCGGCTTCATGGGCCAGCGCATGCAGATCAAGGTCAACTTCCTCTGCAAGGACTCGATCCTGGCCGCACCGCTGGTGATCGAAATCGCCCGCGTGCTGGATCTCGCCAAGTCCCGCGGTGACGGCGGCGTGCAGGAGCAGCTCTCGACCTTCTTCAAGGCGCCGATGGTGAAGAACGGCCACGGTCCGGAGCACGATTTCGGCAAGCAGCAGCGCATGCTGTTCGACTGGCTCGGCGCGCAGCAGTAAGGCTCCGAGCGCGTGACGAGTTTTTCGGAAACCGGACCGGCAGCCCCCGTCGCCGTGCGGGAGCTGCTGGTCGAACTCGGCGATCTCAAGCGCGTCCGCTCGGCGGGACGTTCGGGCTCGATTGCCGAGCGTCTCTTCGCTCAAGGGTGGTCGGCGCTCACCGGCGGCGCCCCGCCGGAGACCATCGCGCTCGACATCACGGCCAAGGCACTGGCCGCCGCGCGGCTCTGCGACCTTGATGCCGCGTTCCTCGCGACCGCCGGGCTCGATGAGGCGCAGGCCTCCGCCGTGCTCGTCGCGGGGCTCGATGCGGTTTCGGAATCGGTCGATGCCGGGTTGCGGGATCGGCTGCGGGCCTGCCTGCGCGAGCCCGCCGCTCTGTCGGCCGGGCCCATGCCTGGCTTCGTCGGCGCCCTGGCGCAGCAGCCACGCGCGGGGGTGACCTGCCCCGGCAAGCCGCGCATCCTGCTCGAACCGCCCGAGAACCACGCCGAGCATTGCCTCGTCGTGGCGGTCTACGGTGTGTTGCTCAGCCCTTTCTACCGGGCCGATCCGACAACCGTGTTCCTGGCAGCGATGGCACACCACTTCCACAATGCGGCAATGCCCGATGCCGGCTTCACCGGCGAGATGCTGCTCGGCGACCATCTCTGGCCGATCGTCGGGCGCTGCTCCGAATGGGCCTTGGAGGAACTTGAGCCGCCGCTGCGGGAGACGGTTCGCGCCGCTCGCCTCGTCCTCGCGGATGATGCCACGGCGGAGGGCCGCGCCTTCCACGCCGCCGATTCCATCGACCGGGTTCTGCAGATCGCCCAGCACCTCCGGGCCGCCTCGCTGACGATGGATACGGTGCTGGGTGAAATGGAACTGGTCCATGCCGGGCCGGTCAAGGCTTTCCAGGATCGCGTTCTGACCGATATGCGCATCCCGTGACATCCCGCGCTGTCCGGCAGAATCCAGGCTCATGATCCCCTTCGATCTCCTTTCGCCGGAGACCGGCCACAGGCTGAAGGCCGACGGCGCGCATGCTCTGCGCGACGCCGAAACCGGAGCCCGCTGGCCCGTCATCGACGGCATTCCCTATCTTCGCACCGGCCGCGGCAGCCTCGTCGCGACCGCCCTCGATCATCTCGACGCCGATCGGCGGGAGGACGCTCTCGTCCTCCTGCTGGCCGATCAGGACGATTGGTGGACCGGTCCGCCGGCCGACCCGGAGGCGTTGCGCCGGCTGGTGCGGGAGCGCGCGAGCGCCACCCTGCGACAGGCGGTGGATTGGCTCGGCTGGGGCCGTGTCGGCGACTATTTCGTCAACCGCTGGACCGACCCGACCTTCCTGGCGGGCCTGAGCCTGCTGGAGGCGCACTGGAACGATCCGGTCTGCGCGTTCGAGCTTGCCTGCGGCATCGGCCACTACCTGCGCGAACTGAAGCGCCGCGGCGTGAAGGTCGCAGGTGCGGACGTGGTTTTCGCCAAGCTCTGGGTCGCCCGGCACTGGGTGGTCGGCGAGAAGGCGCAACTCGTCTGTTTCGACGCGTCCTCGCCGCATTGGCCGATCCCCGAGGCGCCGGTCGACCTCGTGATCTGCAACGACGCCTTCTACTTCCTCGACGACAAGCCGGGCATCCTGTCCTGCCTGCGGCAGACAGCCGGGGAGGAGGGCTGGCTTGCCCTCAGCCACATCCACAACAGCGGGCGGCCTGGCTTCTCGGCCGGCAAGGCGATCTCGGCGGCCGAAATCGAGGAGCTGTTCCCGGACGGGCTCGTCTATGACGACGCCGAACTGACCCGCGCCCTGGTCGAGGCCCGCGCACCGCAGCCCCGCGAGCCGCGCGACCTTCGGAGCTGCGAAGCGTTCTCGGTCGTGGCCGGGCCCGGAATGCGTCCGGCGCCCCGGGCAATCGTCGATGGCATCACGCTGCCGCCGGCGGACGCGGCGCTTCACCTGAATCCGCTCTATAAGCCCGACGAGGGCGGCTTCGCCATTCGCTGGCCGTCGGAGCGCTACGAGGCCGAGTACGCCTCACAGGCGACCTATCCGCTGCATTCGGACGGCCCGGAGGCCATCGACTGGAACGGCAAGCCCAACACATCGGACGCAGCGCGGGTACGCCGCCGCGAATACGTCGATCTGCCGGAGCGCTGGTGATGGTGGGAAGCGTCGGCTGGGGCATCGTCGGCTATGGCTGGGTCGCCCGCGACTACATGGCGCCCGGCATCCGCGCCGCGGGGCACCGCCTGATCGCCGTCGCCGATCCCGGCGCGACGTCGCGCGCGGCGGCGGAAGCCGAGGGTGCGCGGGCGCATGCCGACCTCGCCGGATTGATCGCCGAACCCGAGGTCGAGGCGGTCTATGTCGCCACGCCGAACCATCTTCATCGCGGCGCCGTCGAAGCGCTCTGTGCCTCCGGCAAGGCGGTTCTGTGCGAGAAGCCGATGGCCGCCGCCCTCGCCGATGCCGAGGTGATGGCGGCAGCGGTGCGCAAGTCCGGCGCCTTCTACGGCACCGCCTTCGACCAGCGCCATCATCCCGGCCACCGCGCCATGCGCGACCTCATCCGCGCGGGACGGCTCGGCACGGTGACGGCGATCCGCATCGTCTATGCCTGCTGGCTCGACCGGGCCTGGGCATCGTTCCGGGGCCAGGACAATTGGCGCATCGATCCGGCCCAGGCGGGCGGCGGCGCGCTGATCGACCTCGCGCCCCACGGGATCGACCTCGTGGATTTCCTGCTCGGCGAGCCGATCGCCGAGATCGCGGCCATGACCCAGGCCCGCGCGCAGGACTACGCCGTCGATGACGGCGCCCTGCTGATCGGCCGAACCGGCTCGGGCGCGCTCGCCCAGCTCAACGTCGCCTACAACTGCCCCGACGCCCTGCCGCGCCGACGGCTGGAGGTGGTCGGCACAAGCGGGATGCTGACCGCGACCGACACGATGGGCCAGACCGCAGGCGGCAGCGTCACCTTCACGAACGGTGCGGATGGCCGGGTCGAAGACATCGCCTTCGACAAGACGGCCTCGCCCTTCCTCGAACAGGTGCGCGCCTTCGGCCGCGCCCTGCGCGAACGGGACGAGCGCGCCGCCTGGGACGCCGAGCGCGACCTGCACACCATGCGCCTGATCGCCCGCGCCTACGCGGCGGCGGGCAAACCGGCGGGCCGCGACGCGGCCTGACGACGATAGTTTGGAGCAGACCGTACGATCCCACCCTCGCCCTCATCTCCGAGGTGCGCAGCGAAGCGCGGCATCTCAGGATGAGGTTCAGGGTTGGAGACGGGACGGTCAGCCGCTGCTGATGGAACGGACATGACTGCGACCGACGCCCTCGACCGGGACGACCGCGCCCACCACCCGAATCTCGCGGCGCCGCGCCCCTATCGTCGTGGCGCCCCGCGCCGAACCGAGGGGCTGCCCGCGCGGCTGCCCGATGTCGTGAAGGCCTATCTCGACGTTCTGCCGGAGGGCCGGGTCGTCGGCTTCAATCTGGCCGGGCTCGACCGCACCGGCATCCCGGTCTGGTTCGTCGCGCTCTTTCTCGATGACCCGTTCTATGTCGGCGCCATGCCCTCCGGCATCGGTTACGGCGCCACCGACGACGAGGCCCTGATCGGCGCGGTGGCCGAGATCGCCGAGAACCTCATGCCATCCGTTGCCCTGCTGCCGCGCAAGGGCGACAACCAAGCGGCCGTCTCCTACGCCGACCTCTCACGCGTCTACGGCGCATCCTCCGTCGCCGACCCGCTGACGCTGTGTCTGCCCGCTGGCTCGTCCGTCGGCCGCGATACCCCGCTCGACTGGACCAAGGCGGTCCGCGCCCGCACCGGCGAGTCGGTGTGGATGCCGCTCGATATCGCCGCGACCGATTACTTCGAGCTGCGCGAGGGCTATCAGCCCTTCACCAACCTCATCACCAACGGTCTCGGTGCCGGACCGGACGTGGCGTTTGCGGTGGGTCACGGCCTGCTCGAACTGCTCCAGCGCGACGGCAACGGCCTGCTGTTCCGGGCCCTCGACCAAGGCGTGATGCTCGACCTCGACGGAATCGGCCCCGAGACGCGCGGCATGCTCGATAGGCTAGAGAGCCTCGGCATCCGCGCGCTGCCGAAATTCGCCACCGACCAGTTCGGGCTCACCAACCTCTACGTCGTCGGCTACGATGTGGACCCGGCCCGGACGCCCGCGCCGATCGCGCTCTCGGCCTGCGGCGAGGCCTGCGATCCCGACCGCGAGCGGGCTTTGCGCAAGGCGCTCCTCGAATTCCAGGCGGCGCGCGTCCGGAAGACCTTCGGCCACGGGCCGCTGGCGCTCGCCGACACGGTGGCTCCGCCCGGCTATGTCGAATCCTTCATCCAGAAGGCGTTGCCGAGCCTCGATCTGGAGGAGAGCCGCGCGCTTCAGGCCATGCTCGCATGGCTCGACCTCTCTTCGGCCGAGCTGCGTCAGGTTTTGAGCAACACGGTCTATTCCGAGCGCAGCACCAAGGCGTTTTCCGACCTGCCGACGACACCGGCCCCGGATGGTCACGCCCGCGGAAAGATCGCCCGCGACCGCCTGGAGGAGGCGGGCTTCGATGTGCTCTACGTCGATTGCACGCCGCCTGGCGGCGGGATCGGCGTGGTCAAGGCGATCGTGCCGGGGCTCGAAGTCGAGACCATGAGCTACTACCGGATCGGCGAGCGCAACGCGCGGAAGCTGATCGAGCGCGATCACCCTCTGATCCGCTTCGGCACACCGACCGACACGCTGCTGCCCGTCCGCCTGACGCCGGAGGCGATCGAGCGCCTCGGCGGCCAGCCGCTCTTCGACACGGCTTTGGCCGAGCAGATCGTCGGCTCGCATTATCCGCTCTACCGCGAGCCGGAATCGCACCACGCGCCGTTCCGCTACGAGCGCCAGGGCCGCCGGGCCGCGCGGAGGCCTGCATGAGCCTTCGCTTCGCCTACAACACCAACGGCACTGCCAACCACCGCATCGAGGATGCGATCCGCCTCATCAAGGATGCGGGCTACGACGGCGTCGCGCTCACCCTCGACATCCACCATCTCGACCCGTTCGCCGAGAATTGGGTGATCGAGGCCGATCGCATCGCCAGCATTCTGAACCGGCTCGAACTCGGTTCGGTGATCGAGACCGGCGCCCGCTTCCTGCTCGACCCGACCGCCAAGCACGAGCCGACGCTCGTCACCGCCGACGCTTCGGGCCGGGCCCGGCGCGTCGGTTTCCTCAAGCGGGCGATCGAGATCGGACGGATCCTGAACTCCGAGGCCGTCTCGTTCTGGGCCGGCGTGCCGAAGGCGGGCGTGGATCACGGCGAAGCGCGGGGATGGCTGATCGACGGCCTGCGCGGGGTCTGCGACTTCGCCGCCGAGAAGGGCGTCGTCGCAGCCCTCGAACCCGAGCCCGGCATGCTGATCGAGACGCTCGACGACTTTGCCGCGATTGATCTGCCGGGCCTGTCGCTCGCCCTCGATACCGGTCACTGCCTCGTGACGGGGGAACGCGATCCGGCCGCGGCCGTGCACGAATTCGCCCCACGCCTCGGCACCGTGGCGATCGAGGACATGAAGCGGGGCGAGCACATCCACCTGCCCTTCGGCGAGGGTGACATGGATGTCCCCGCCGTTCTGGACGCGCTCGACGCGATCGGGTTCGGGAAGCTGGTCTGCGTGGAGCTCTCGCGCGAGTCGCACCGGGCCGACGTGATGGTCGGCCAATCCCTCGATTATCTCCGCACCTGCCGCCGTCCCGGTCCCGGACTTCCGATGCCGGACACCACACCGCGCGAATCCGCGATGCCCGGGCTGCCCACGTCATGAGAATCTGTTTCGTCAGCCGCCGCTACTTTCCGGCGATCTCCGGCATGAGCGTCTACGCGCAGAACCTCCTGCGCGAGGTGGCGGGGGCCGGCCACGACGTGACGATGATCTCGCAATATCGCGGCGACGAATTCGGCACGCGCGTCTATGGCGGCGGTCCGCCGCCCGCCGTGCCCGGCGTCCACGTCATCGGCCTCGAACAGAATGGCGAGCAGGAGGGGGGCGATTTCGAGCGCGACATCGATACGATCGTCGCGACGATCTGCGCCGAGCACGCCAGGAAGCCGTTCGACGTTCTGCACGCGCAATACGGCTACCCGACCGGCTGGGCGGTGTTGCTCGCGGGCAAGCGGCTCGGCGTGCCGACGATCGTCTCGATCCAGGGCGGCGACGGCCACTGGGTCGGCTCCTGCTGCGAGACGCATCGCCGTGCGATGGTCGAGGTGCTGGCCCATGCCAACGCGCTGCTGATCGGCGGGCAATCCTTCCTTGGGGAAGTCTGCGACCGGCTCGGCTCAGATCCGGCCCGCTTCACCATCGTCCCCGGCGCCGTCAATACAGCCCGCTTCACCCCCGGACCACGCTTTCAGGCCGAGCGCGAGGACGAGGAGCCGGTGCGGCTGCTCTACCATGGCCGGGTCGACCGCCGGAAAGGCGTGCTCGACTTCCTCGACGCCCTGGAGCGGCTTTGGGAGGCCGGCGTGCCGTTCGATGCGACGATCTCCGGCATCGGACCGGATGTCGAGTCTGCCCGCGCGAAAGCGGACGCCATCGGTTTCACCTCGGCACAGGTCCGCTTCACCGGCTACGCCGACTACGACACGGTGCCGGACCTCTACCGCGAGGCCGACGTCTTCGTTTCGCCGACCTATGCGGAGGGATTCTCGAACACGATTCTGGAGGCGATGGCCGCTGGGCTCGCGGTGGTTTCGACCCACTCCGTCGGCGTCTCGGATTGCCTGCGGGACGACGAGAACGGCCTGCTGGTGAATCCCGGCGATGTGCGGGCGCTCACCGCCGCCCTTCGGCGGGTTCTGGAAGACGACGATCTGCGCCAGCGTCTCGCCGAGGCCGGATTGGAGGAGTGCCGCCGGGTCTATTCCTGGACCGCCGTCGGCCGGCAGATCATGGACGTCTATGCGCAGGTCGCCGGGGAGCGTCCTCACACGGATGTCCCGGACACGCTGCCGATCGACGCCGAATGCCGCTTCCGCAAGGAGCCGCACCTGCTGTGACGCGCACCGCACTCGCCATCTCGCCGCATCTCGACGATGCAGTCTTCTCGGCCGGCGGCACGCTGGCGCGACTCGCCGCGCAGGGCTGGCAGGTCGTCATGGCGACGATCTTCACGGCATCGGTGAGAGACCCGCGCGGCTTCGCCCTCGCGTGCCAACTCGACAAGGGGTTGGCGCCGGAGGTCGATTACATGGCCCTGCGCCGCGAGGAGGATCGCGCGGCGGCCCGTGCGCTCGGCCTCGATGAGCCGGTCCACCTGCCGTTCCGGGAGGCGCCGCATCGCGGCTACGCATCGGCGCCGGAATTGTTCGCCGAGCTTGCCCCCGACGACCGGATCGGCGCCAACCTCGCCGACGCGTTCGAGCGACTGGTGGCCGATACCGGGCCGGACCTGATCCTCGCGCCTCAGGCCGTCGGCGGCCATGTCGATCACGTGCAGGTCGTGCGCGCCTTCCGCGCCGCGCAGCCGCCCCTGCCGGTACTGTGGTGGCGTGACTTTCCCTACACGGTGCGCAGCACCGAGCCGAAAGAGCCGCTGCGGGCGATCTTCGAGCATTGGCCCGAACAGGTCGTGCGCCTCGATTCCGATGCCGAGCACCGCAAGGCGCAAGCCTGCGCCGCCTACGGCTCGCAGATCGGCTTCCAGTTCGGCGGACTGGAGGGATTGCGTACGCGCCTCGCCGCCGAGAACGGCGTCGAACGCTTCCGCTTGCAGGGCCGGGTGCCGCCGGATCTGCGCGATGCCGGCTTCGCCTGACGCGCCCAAGAGCCTGCGCGAACCCGCCCTTCTCGAGGAGCGCCGGGCGATGGCCGACGCGCCGCATATCCGGCCGCTGCGCGTCTTCGCCCGCATGATCGCCGCCGAGCGCGGCGCGGCCGTACCCGATCCCGATCCGCTCGACGGCGGTGTGGAGGCGCGGCTGCTCCTGCTGCTCGAGACACCGGGCCCCTCGATCGGCCGCACCGGCTTCGTCTCCCGCGACAACCCGACCGGTACCGCCGCCAACCTGTTCCGCTTCCTGGCCGAGGCCGGGATCGCGCGGCGGGACACGCTGATCTGGAACGCGGTACCCTGGGTGATCCACGCGCCCGGCGCGCTCAACCGCGCGCCCCGCCGATCGGAAGCGAGCGCCGCCGCGCCATACTTCGCGCCGCTCCTTGCTCTGCTGCCGCGGCTCGCCGTGGTCGTCCCGGCCGGGCGCTTCGCGCGCGAGGCCTCGGCGCCGCTCTCTGCCCTGCGCCCGTCGCTGCCGGTGGTGGCGATTCCCCATCCGAGCCCGACCTATGTCTGCACCGCGCCCTCCGTGCGCGAGCGCATCCTGGCGGGCTTGGCAGAGGCGGCCGCGCATCTCGCTGCGGCGCCGTGACCGTCCGGATGCCGCGATTTCAGCCGCATTCCCGGTGCAGGGCATCCCCGTGCCGGCGGCCCTTCGCTGGCCTTTGGCGGTCGAAGCCCCTAAATGCCGCGGGGGCGGTTCGGGATCGACACCGCCCGGGACGACCCGCGCCGGATACACCCTGCGGTCGACCAGCGGAGGCGGATACCGTTCTCACATGAAACCTGCCGGGAAGCACAGGATGGTCACGGAGGCCGAGCCGGCCGACGCGGACCGAGAGGCTGATGCCGGATCGAAGCACGCGTCGAAGCGCGGGCGCTATGCCTGGATCGGCACGATCGCCAGCCTCATCCTCATCGTCGCCTCGCTCGGCGTACTGTGGAAGCTCTCGGCAGAGATCAGTTGGGCCGCGCTGCAGGCGGCCTTCACCGCGGTGGCCGCGACACAGCTCAGCGAAGCCTTCCTGTTCGTGGCGGTCAGCTACCTGTTCCTGACCTGCTACGACGCGCTCGCCCTGCGCCAGCTCCGGATCAAGCTGCCTTACCGCATTACGGCGCTCGCCTCCTTCACGAGCTACGCCGTGAGTTTCACCCTCGGCTTCCCGCTCATCACCGCGGCGACGATCCGCTACTGGATCTACTCGAAGCGCGGGTTGTCGGCGGCCAAGATCGCCGCGCTCACGGTGATCGCCGGCTTCACCTTCTGGCTCGGCATGGGCGTGGTGCTCGGCTTCAGCCTCATCATCGAGGCGGGCCAGCTTGCGAGCCTCACCTTCAAGAGCATCGGCGTCAACACCACCGCGCGCCTCAATCAGATCCTCGGCTTCGGCACGCTCGGGCTCGTGCTCGGCTATCTCGCCTGGGTCTCGGTGAAGCGGCGCTACATCAAGGTGCGCCACTGGCAGCTCGAATTGCCGGGCGCCACGGTGTCGTTCAGCCAGATGGTGGTCGGCATCGGCGATGTCTGCGCGGCGGCCGCCGTGCTCTACATGCTGATGCCCGAGGGCATGAACCTCCCCTTCACGACCTTCCTGGCGATCTACGTGCTGGCCGCCATGCTCGGCATCGCCTCCAACGCGCCGGGCGGCATCGGCGTGTTCGAAGCGACGATCCTGCTCGCCCTGTCCTACCTGCCGCGCGAGTCGGTGCTCGGCTCGCTGCTGCTGTTCCGGGTTTGCTACTACCTCGTTCCCTTCGCTCTCGCTTTGGTGATGCTCGGCATCTACGAGGGGATGCAGCGGCTGCGGCGTCGGGCGCCCGCGAACGACCCGTGATCCGGCCGGTTCTCTAGCCCTGCATGTCGAGCAATCCGGCCCGCCCCCTATGGCTCGGCGTCACCCTGGCCGTGGCCGTGATTGTTTTCGCGGAAGCGGTCGGCGGCACGGTCGACACGGCCCTGATCGTCTCCGCCAGCCTTGCCCTCCTCATCGGCGGGCTCCTCGGGCGCCGCGGGCAGGGGCCGGTTCTCCAGCAGTCCGAGGTGGGCCCGCCGCGCCGCCACACCATCGCCGAGGCGCTGCTGGCGAACATTCCCGATCCCGTCATCCTGGTCGATCGCCGGGTGGTGGTGATGGAGGCCAACCCAGCCGCCCGGCGGCTCCTGCCGGGGCTCAAGCTCCGCCATCCGCTCTCCTTCTCCCTGCGCGCGCCCGACGTGCTCGATGGCATCGAGGAAGTGCTGCGCACCGGCTCGGCCGTCCGGACCGAGTACGCGACCCGCGTGCCGACCGAGCGCGCCTTCGAGGTGCAGATCGGTGCCCTGCCGATGTCCGACATGCCCGGCGGTGGCGAGGCCAACGTGGTGCTGTTCCTGCGTGACCTCACCGAGGCGCGTCGCCTCGAGGCGATGCGGGTCGATTTCGTCGCCAATGCCAGCCACGAACTGCGCACGCCGCTCGCCGCCCTTCTCGGCTTCATCGAAACTCTTCAGGGCCCCGCCCGAGACGACGCCCGCGCCCGCGAGCAGTTCCTCGGTATCATGCGTAGCCAGGCCCAACGCATGACCGGGCTGATCGACGACCTGCTCTCGCTCTCCCGCATCGAGCTGCACGAGCACGTCGTGCCGACCCGGATGGTCGATCTCGGGCGCATCGCCCGCCGGATGGTCGACATGCAGGCGCCGCTCGCCCTCAAGCGCGGCGTCGCGTTGAGCGTCGAGCGGCCCGACATCCCGCTCCCGGTCCTCGGGGATCGCGACGAGTTGCTGCGCGTCATCGAGAACCTCGTCGAGAACGCGGTGAAGTATGGCGGCAGCGGTGGCGTGGTGGTCGTGTCGCTCCACCGCGTCGAGGGGGTGGACGAGTGCGGGGCCCGGATCGAGCTGCGGGTGCGCGACGAGGGGCCGGGCATCGCGGCCGAGCATATCCCGCGGCTGACCGAGCGCTTCTACCGCGTCGATACGGCGTCGAGCCGGCAGCAGGGCGGAACCGGTCTCGGGCTCGCCATCGTCAAGCACACGCTCAAGCGCCACCGGGGCAAGCTCATCATCGAGAGCGAACCCGGGCATGGCACCACAGTGCGGGTGAGCCTGCCGGAGCATCGACCCGACACCAAGGGAGCGATGCCGGACGAGGTGCCCGTACGGGATTAGGGGATGATCCTAGGGGAACGGTGCACACTCGGCCCCGTTTGCCGGAAAGACTCGTTTGATGCCGTTGCGGCAGCGCGGACATCGACCGACGCGAGACGTGCCGAAAGATGCGGGGAGGCCAAGGTGCTTTCCGTGCCCTGAACGCCTGAAACGCCCCGCCCCTTGACCTTCCCATGATGGGAAGGCCCATCTGAGGTGGCATGGAACCGATCCTTGAATCCCACACCATGCCGCTCGCGCCCCCCGGTGCCGAGCGGCCGTCCCGCCTGACCCTGCCGGTCGACGGCATGAGCTGCGCCTCCTGCGTCGGACGCGTCGAGCGGTCGCTCCGCGCGCTGTCCGGCGTGACCGATGTCGCGGTCAACCTCGCCACCGGCCGCGCCAGCCTAGCCCTGCCGGATGCCATGCCACCCTCGCGGGCGGTCGAGGCAATCCGCGACGCCGGTTACGACGTGCCGGAATCCGTCACCGCCGTCTCCGTCGAGGGGATGAGCTGCGCCTCCTGTGTCGGACGCGTGGAGCGCGCCCTCATGGCGCTTCCCGGTGCTGTCTCGGCGAGGGTGAACCTCGCCACGGGCCGGGCGGAATTGCACCACGCCGCCGGCACCGTCGCCCTGAGTGATGTCGAGGCGGCGGTGCGGCAGGCCGGCTACGAGCCGCGTGCGCTCGGAGCCGCAGCCGATGTCGCGCACGCGGATCGGCAGGAGCGGGAGGCGGCCGCACTCCGCCGCGACCTGATCGTCGCCGCCGTGCTGTCGGCCCCCGTCGTCGTCCTCGACATGGGGAGCCATCTGCTGCCGGGCTTCCACCATGCCGTGACCGGCCTTCTCGGCGCAGGCGGCTTCGCCTGGATGCAGGCGGTGCTCGCGACCCTGGTGCTGGCCGGTCCCGGCCGGCGCTTCTTCCGGCTCGGCCTGCCGAACCTGCTGCGCGGCCATCCCGACATGAACGCCCTCGTCGCCCTCGGCGCCGGAGCGGCCTACCTCTTTTCCCTGGTCTCGACCGCCGCGCCGTGGTCGCTGCCGGACGGGTCGGCGCATCTCTATTTCGAGGCGAGCGTCCTCATCGTCACGCTGATCCTGCTCGGCCGCACCCTGGAGGCCCGCGCCAAGGGCCGGGCCGGCGCGGCGATCGCGCGTCTGATCGACCTCTCGCCCAAGACGGCGCGGCTTGTGGAAGGCGCGACCGAGCGCGAGGTGCCGGCCGCCGACCTCAAGATCGGCGACCGGGTGCGCGTGCGCCCCGGCGAGCGCGTGCCGGCGGACGGCCTCGTCGCGTCGGGCTCCTCCTTCGTCGATGAGAGCATGATCACCGGCGAGCCGGTGCCGGTGGAGAAGGGCAGCGGCGCCCGAGTCGTCGGCGGCACCCTCAACACCACCGGCAGCTTCGACTTCACGGTGGACCGCACCGGTGCCGACACCGCGCTGGCGCGGATCGTGCGGATGGTCGAGGAGGCGCAAGGCGGTAAGCTGCCGATCCAGGCGCTGGTGGACCGGGTCACCCTGTGGTTCGTGCCCGCCGTGATCGCCATCGCCGTGCTGACCTTCCTCGCTTGGCTCGTCTTAGGGCCTTCGCCGGCGCTCGGTCATGCCCTGGTCGCGGGGATCTCCGTGCTCATCATCGCCTGCCCCTGCGCCATGGGGCTGGCGACGCCGGTCTCGATCATGGTCGGTACCGGCCGAGCGGCGGAACGGGGCGTGCTGTTCCGTCAGGGCGCCGCGCTGCAGGCGCTGCGGGACGCCCGCGTCATCGCCCTCGACAAGACCGGCACGCTGACCGAGGGTCGTCCGCGCCTGACCGATCTCGTCACCGCGCCCGGCTTCTCCCGAGCGAGCGTGCTGGCGCTTGCAGGCGCCGTCGAGGCCCGCTCCGAGCATCCGGTCGCCCGCGCCATCGCCGCGGCGGCGCGGGACGCCGGGGCACTGCCCGAGGCCGAAGCGTTCGAGGCGGTGCCGGGCCACGGCGTCTCGGCCCTGGTCGAGGCACGGGCGGTGGCGCTCGGCAACCGCCGCTACATGGAACGGCTCGGCGTGACGACCGGGGCGCTCGAAAGCGAGGCGGCCCGTCTCGCTCAAGAGGGAAAGAGCCCGATCTTCGCCGCCGTGGATGGCCGGCTCGCGGCGCTCGTTGCGGTGGCCGATCCGGTCAAGCCGGAGGCGCGCGCGGCCCTCGATGCCCTGCGCGCCCGCGGCCTCACCGTGGCGATGCTGACGGGGGATGCCCGCGTCACCGCCGAGGCGGTCGCCCGGTCGCTCGGCATCACCGAAGTCGAGGCCGAGGTGCTGCCCGAGGGCAAGGTCGCGGCCCTGCGCCGCTTGCGCGAGGCCCACGGTCCGGTCGCCTTCGTCGGCGACGGCATCAACGACGCGCCCGCTCTGGCGGAGGCCGATATCGGCATCGCCATCGGCACCGGCACCGACATCGCGGTGGAGAGTGCCGACTTGGTGCTGATGTCCGGTGCGCTCACCGGGCTGGTCGAGGCCGTGGTCCTGTCGCGGGCGACGCTCGCGAACATTCGCCAGAACCTTTTCTGGGCGTTTGCCTACAACGCGGCGCTGATCCCCGTCGCCGCCGGCGTGCTGACGATTGTCGGCGGTCCGCAGCTCTCGCCGGTCCTGGCGGCCGGGGCGATGGCGCTCTCCAGCGTCTTCGTCGTCGGCAACGCGCTGCGCCTCAAGCGGGCAGGAGGCACCCCATGAGCACGCCCTCCGTCACTATCGGCGAGGCGGCCCGTGCGACCGGCGTTTCGGCCAAGATGATCCGCTACTACGAGGAGACGGGCCTGCTCGGTCCCGCAGGACGGACCGCCGGCGGCTACCGCGTGTATAGCGAGGCCGACCTGCACGCGCTCCGCTTCGTGCGCCGCGCCCGCGACCTCGGATTCTCGATGCGGGAGATCGCCGACCTGCTCGCACTCTGGCACGACCGCTCCCGAGCCAGCGGCGCCGTGAAGGCGGTGGCGCTCGGCCATGTCGCCGACCTGCGCCGCCGCATCGGCGAATTGGAGGCGATGGCCCGCACCCTCGAACATCTTGCCGAACGCTGTTGCGGCGACGACCGGCCGGACTGCCCGATCCTCGACGATCTGGCGGGAGGCGAGGGGGCCGCTTCCACGGAGGCCGGCGCGGCACGATTGCAACGAGTACGAAGGCAAGGGTGATCGCTTTCGGACGATCTCCCTCAGGCTTGGCCGTTGACCCCGTGTTGGCCTTCTGCTTGCTGGAACCCTCCGAAAAGGTTGGATCCATGCCCGTCATCGACCGCATCGCCGATCTCTCGGACGAGATCACTGCCTGGCGGCACGATCTCCATGCCCATCCGGAGCTTCAGTACGACGTTCACCGCACCGCCGGTTTCGTGGCGGACAAGCTGCGCGCCTTCGGCTGCGACGAGGTCGTCACCGGCATCGGGCGCACCGGCGTCGTCGGGGTGATCCGCGGGCGCGCGCATGGCTCCAACCGCGCGATCGGCCTGCGCGCCGACATGGACGCCTTGCCGATCCAGGAGATCCGCGACCTTCCCTACCGCTCGACCGTGCCGGGCAAGATGCACGCCTGCGGCCATGATGGGCACACCGCCATGCTGCTCGGCGCCGCGAAATACCTCGCCGAGACCCGCGAATTCGACGGCCGCGCGGTACTGATCTTCCAGCCGGCCGAGGAGGGCGGCGGCGGCGGCGAGGCGATGGTGCAGGACGGGATGATGGAGCGCTTCGGCGTCGAATCGGTCTACGGCCTGCACAACATCCCCGGCCAGCCGCTCGGAACCTTCGCGATCCGTCCCGGCCCGATCATGGCCTCCACCGACCGTTTCACGATTCTGATCGAGGGCAGGGGCGGGCACGCGGCCCTGCCGCAGGCGGCGGTCGATACGGTGCTGGTCGGGAGCCACATCGTCGTCGCCCTGCAATCCATCGTCGCCCGCAACATCGATCCGCTCGACTCAGGCGTCGTCTCCGTCTGCGCGGTCGATGCGGGCGAGGCCTTCAACGTGCTACCGCAGACGGCGGAACTGCGCGGCACGATGCGGGCGCTGACGCCGGCCGTACGCGACCTGATGCGCGAAAGGCTCGCCACGATTGCGGAGAATGTCGCCGTGGCCTTCGGCGCGCGGGCAAGCGTCGACTTCGCCAGCGGCTACCCGGCGACCGAGAACCACCCGGCCGAGACCGACTTCATGGCCGATGTCGCCGCGCAGATCGTGGGCGAGGATCATGTGGAGCGGGACGTGGCGCCGATGATGGCGGCCGAGGATTTCTCCTACATGCTGGCCCACCGGCCCGGCGCCTACATCTTCATGGGCAACGGGCCCTCCGCCGGCCTCCATCACCCGGAATACGACTTCAGCGACGCCGCCATCCCCTACGGTGCCTCGCTCTGGGCGCGGATCATCGAGACGGGTCTGCCCGCCTGAGAGCGGCCAGTGCGAGAGCGGAGTGTTCTGTGATCGATGGGGCCGCGGCCCATCCCGTGATCGCGTATCCTGCGGGGTCTCAACGGAGTGGACGCCTCAGGCGGCATGCACCCGTTCCAGGAACGTCCCGATTGCGACGTGCAGCGTCGCGCTGCCATCACCGACCCGCTCGGCACCGGAGCGGACTTCGTCGGACCGCTCCTCGTTGGATGCGGCCGCAGCCCGAACTTCCGCGATGCTCAGCGACACCGTCCGGGCATCCGCTGCGGCCCCGGCAATGGCACGCGCGATGTCGTGGCTGGCTTGCCCCTGCTGCTCGGCTGCCGTCGCGACCTCGGCGGCGATGAGGCTGAGCTGCGCGATCGTTTGCCCGATCTCCCCGATGGCGCCGCTCGTGCCGCCCGCCGCCTGCTGGATCGCTGCGATCTGGGCGGCGATGCGGTCGGTCGCCGTGGCGGTCTGACCGGCCAGGGCCTTCACCTCGCCGGCCACCACCGCGAAGCCGCGACCGGCCTCGCCCGCACGGGCGGCTTCGATCGTGGCGTTCAGGGCCAGAAGATTGGTCTGTTCGGCGACCGTGCGAATCAGCGTGACCACCGCGCCGACTTCGTCCGCCGCGCGCGACAAGGATGCCACCGTCGTCTCCAGCCCGCGGGTATCGGTGAGCGCTGTCTCGGCGATGCGGCTCGCGTGGCGGACGCGCTCGCCGATGCTCCGGGCCGAACCCGAAAGTTCTTCGGCGGCGCCCGCGATGCTGTCCACCACGCCCGCCGACTGATCCGAGGCCGCCGCAACCTCCGCCGCGCGAAGGGTCGTATCGCCCGCGGTCTCGCGGAGGCGATCCGCGGCGGCGCGCATCGCGTGCGCCGAGCCGGTGAGACCGGCCACCGCCCGCCGGGTCTCGTTCTCGAAGTCCTGCGTCGCCGCGGCGAGGCGTGCGCCACGGGCTCCATCCTGCGACAGTCGCTCGCGAGCCTCACCGTCGAGCCGGCGCTTCTCGATCAGTGCCGCCTGAAACCGGGCGATGGTGCCGGCCATCTCGCCGACTTCGTCGCGGCGCGCGATGAACGGCACCGTCTCGTCAAGCCGATCGTCGGCGAGCGCCTGCATGGTCGCTTTCAGCCGGTGCAGCGGGCGCTGGATCTGCGTTCGGATGATCCAGACGGCGGCGAGCAACGCCAGGATGAGCGCTGCGGCCGGCGCGGCGATGAGCGTGATGAAGGCCTTGCGCTGCGCTTGCGCCGCCGCGTCCCGCTGTCCGTCGAGGCGCGCGAGCACGTCGCGGCCCAGCGCCGAGATCGCCGCCACCATGCGTTCGCGGTTCTTCACCGTCGCCTCGTCGCTCGCCTGGATCAGGGCGGCGCGCGGCGACACCGCGAGACCAAGTTCGGCCGTCTCGGTCTGATAGGCGACGAACTCCTTCACCGCGAGGTCGAGCCGGCGCCGCTCCTCCGGCGGCAGATGCCCTTCCATAGCGGACAGGAACGGCCCGCGCGCTGCCTCCACGTCACCGAGCGCCGTCTGAAGCGCGGAGAGCCGCTCCTTGGCCCCCTCGGTGTCGGAGGCGGTGTAGACGGCGGTGGCCTGGACCACGGCGTGCTCGATGGCTTGGGCCAGACCTCGGGCCTGGAGCCCGGCATTCCAGAACGATTCGGTGAGGGCGGCGCGGGCCTGTTCCTGCGACGCCTGCCGCAGCGCGAAGGCCGAGATGCCCGCTCCGACGAGGCCGAGGAGCCCGACGACCATCGCCAGTTTGAAGCCCAGAGTTACGCGCATGGAAAAGCCCGCCGATCCATAGAGTCGACGGGCTTTTATGGAGAGTGTGTTTGCTCCAAGGTTAAATAGAGCCGGCTATTCTCGATTGAATCCGAAGAATAGCCCGTAAGCATTTTCTTTTGATGTAAATCGCTCGACGGAACGTACGAGAGGAACGATCCTTCAGTTTCTCGGCGCCGCCGTTCCGCCGAGGTGAAACACGCGATGCGGCACCAACTCGCCGCGCTCGACATCGCCGACGGCGACGAGCACGCCGCCGCAGGTCGCGTAGGCCTTGCCGCCGATCGGCGCGTCCTGCCCGCGCAGAATCACCGGCTGACCCCGCATCAGGCGAAGCCCCATGTCGCGGCTGACAGCGACCGCGGGAACCTCGTCCAAAGCCGTTTCGACCGCGTGGAGGTGCATCTCGGTGCTCTCTTCGAGGGTGGCGATGCTACAGGCGGCCGCCTCTTCGAAGGGGCCGACGCGGGTGCGCCGCAGGGCCGAGACGTGACCGTAGCAGCCAAGCACCCGACCGAGATCGCGGGCCAGCGCACGAACATAGGTGCCCTTGCCGCATTCCGCAGCGATCAAGGTGCGGTCGCCGTGGTGCTCGATCACCGAGAGGTGGTCGATGCGCACGGAGCGGGCCACCAGTTCCACCACCTCGCCGTCACGGGCAAGGTCGTAGGCGCGCTCGCCCTGAATCTTGATCGCGGAGTAGCGCGGCGGCACCTGTTCGATCTCGCCGACGAAGGCGGGCAGAGCCGCCTCGAGCGCCTCGCGGGTCGGACGGACGTCGGAGGTCTCGACCGGGCGACCTTCGGCGTCGTCGGTGTCGGTCTCGACACCCCAGGTCACCTCGAAGCGGTAGGCCTTCCGGCCGTCCATGACGAACGGCACGGTCTTCGTTGCCTCGCCGAGCGCGATCGGCAGGATGCCCGACGCCAGCGGATCGAGCGTGCCAGCATGGCCCGCCTTCTTGGCGTTGAACAGGCGCTTCACCACCGCCACAGCCTGGGTCGAGGTGATGCCGACACCCTTGTCGAGCACCACCCAGCCGCTCACGTCGTTCTTCTTCGGCCGGTCATGGCGCGGACGGCCGCGCTGAGGGCGGCGTCCGCCCCGAGGCGGTCCGTCCCGGCGCACGTCGCCCCGCGGCTCCTGCGGCGCTTCGCCGGCGCGTTCGGAAGAAATGTCGTCTTGCATCCTGTCCTCGATCGACGGGTTTTCTACAGCATCGTCCCGAAAGGTGGCCACCGGCTCTCGGATGAAGACGATGCAAAAACAAAAGCGGAGAGAATCGTCCTGGATCCGCTATCCAGGACGAGGCTCTTGAGCGGCTCAGCCCATCAAGGGGCCATCACGCGGCCCGCTGGGCGTTGGGGCGGAGCAACGGCAGCCGCCCGGATGGAGATCAATCGCGCGAGGGCGAATCCGGTTCGCCCTCGTCGTCCTCGCGAGGTGCACTTTCCAGATCCCGCTGGACCTTCTCGCTCCGCAGGAGCTGGTCGATCCGGGCCGCCTCGTCGAAGGTTTCATCGCGCCGGAAGCGCAAATCGGGCGCGAATTTCAGATTCACCCGCCGGGCGACTTCCTGGCGGAGGATCTTCTTGTGACGCTCGAGCGCGGCGATCACCGGGGCCTCGTCCTGACCACCGAGCGGCATGACGTAGGCGGTGGCCAATTTGAGGTCCGGCGACATCCGAACCTCGGGAACGGTGACGACATGCGAGCCGAGCACCGGATCCTGAATGTCACCACGCTGCAGCACTTCGGCCAGAGCGTGGCGGATGAGTTCGGCCACGCGCTGCTGACGCTGCGTGGGACCGGAGGGAGTCTGCTTTTGGGCCATCGGCTGATCGACGTCGCTGAACCATCAGGCGGGTGCCTGGAAACAAAGGGGGCCGCAGCTTTCGCCGCGGCCCCGTAAGGAAGAGCGGTAGGGGAGGGCCGCTCAGAGCGTGCGCTTGATTTCCTCGACGTTGAAGCACTCGATGAAATCGCCCACGCGCATGTCCTGGTAGTTCTGGAAGGACATACCGCACTCGTAGCCGGCCGTGACTTCCTTGGCGTCGTCCTTGAGGCGCTTGAGCTGGGACAGCTTGCCCTCGTGGATCACCACATCGTTGCGCAGCAGGCGGACATGGGCGCCGCGCTGGACCACACCCTCCATGACCCGGCAACCGGCGATCTTGCCGACCTTCGACACGTCGAAGATCTGCAGGATCTGCGCCTCGCCGAGACGCTCCTCGCGGAGCGTCGGCGGCAGCATGCCCGACAGCGTGGCTTTGATGTCGTCCACGAGGTCGTAGATGATGCTGTAGTAGCGGATCTCGGTGCCGTCGCGCTCGGCCGCGTTGCGTGCTTCCTTGTGGGCGCGCACGTTGAAGCCGATCACCACGGCCTTCGAGGCGTTGGCGAGCGTGATGTCCGACTCGGTGATGCCGCCCACGCCCGAAAGCAGGATGCGAACACCGACCTCGTCATTGCCGAGCGCCGTGAGCGCGCCGTTGATGGCCTCGACCGAACCCTGCACGTCACCCTTGATGATGATCGGCAGTTCCTTGCGGTTGGCGCCTTCCTTGGCCTCGCGCATCATGTCGACGAGCGAGCGGTTGGCGCCGCCGGTGCGGGCATTCAAGCGCTCGCGCTTGATGCGGGCACGGTACTCGGTGACCTCGCGGGCGCGGGCCTCGTTCGGCACCACGACCACGCGGTCGCCGGCGTCCGGCGTACCGTTGAAGCCGAGCACCTCGACCGGGACCGAGGGGCCGGCATAGGGCACGTGCTTGCCGGTATCGTCGATGAGGGCGCGGATGCGGCCCCATTCGGCGCCGGCGACGACGATGTCACCGGTGAACAGCGTGCCGCGCTGGACGAGCACGGTGGCGACAGGGCCGCGACCACGATCGAGCTGAGCCTCGATCACGGTGCCTTCGCCGTCGCGCTTCTCGTTGGCGCGCAGGTTCAGGATTTCGGCCTGGAGCTGAAGGCCCTCGAGAAGCTCGGGCAGGCCCTCGCCGGTCTTGGCGGAGACCTCGAACTCGAGGGTCTCACCGCCCATCGACTCCACCTGGATGTCGTGCTGCAGCAGCTCGGTGCGCACCCGCTGCGGGTTCGCATCGGGCTTGTCGATCTTGTTGATGGCGATGATCATCGGGACGCCCGCCGCCTTGGCGTGCTGAATCGCCTCGACGGTCTGGGGCATCACGCCGTCATCGGCCGCCACCACGATCACGACGATGTCCGTCACCTTGGCGCCGCGGGCGCGCATGGAGGTGAAGGCCGCGTGGCCGGGGGTGTCGATGAAGGTCACGAGATCGCCCGAGGGCGCCGCGACCTGATAGGCACCGATATGCTGGGTGATGCCACCGGCCTCACCCTCGACCACGTTGGCCGCGCGGATCGCGTCGAGCAGCGAAGTCTTGCCGTGATCGACGTGACCCATGATCGTCACGACCGGCGGACGCGGATCAAGATCCTCCTCCAGATCCGGCTCGTCGGAGGTCAGACCCTCCTCGACATCCGACTCGGCGACGCGGCGGACCGTGTGGCCCATCTCCTCGGCAATGAGCTGAGCCGTGTCCGAGTCGATCACATCGGTGATCTTGTGGATCTGGCCCTGCTTCATCAGCAGACGGATGACGTCCACCGCACGTTCGGACATGCGGTTGGCGAGTTCTTGGATGGTGATCGTCTCTGGGATTGTCACGTCGCGGACGATTTTCTCCTTGGGCTCCTCGTGCCGGTGGCCGCTCATCCGCTGCTGGCGGCGGCGGAAGGAGGCCACGGAACGGGTGCGCTCTTCCTCGCCCGCAGTTGCGTTGGCGATGGTAAGGCGGCCACGGTTACGGTCACCGCCCGGCGACTTCGGCGTCTTGGGCGGCGTAATGATCTTGAGCGGCATGCCGGGGCGACGAATCACCCGCTTGGTATCCGACTCCTCCTCGGCCGCAGCCGCGCCGGGACGTCCGGCGGGACGCGCAGCGGCGCCCGCACCCGCGGGGCGGGCGGCGGTCGTCGGGCTCGGCGCCTTCTCGGGCTCCGGCGCCGGGGCCGGACGCGCCATGAAGTTCAGGTCGCGCGGCTTCTTGATATCCGCCGTGATGGTGCGGCGCGGCTCGGCCGGCGGCTGCGGCGCAGCCGGACGGGCAGCCGACGGCGTCGGACGGACGCCGGGACGGGCACCGGACGCGGCCGGACGCTGCGTCGCACCACCCGGCCGCGCCGCCGACGGAGCGGCAGCAGGACGAGCGGGGGCGGTGGTCGGACGAGCCACCGGGGCCGCGGCCGGGGCCGAGGCAGCAACAGGCTCCGGCGCCGCGGGGGCAGCAGCGGGCGGGGCCTCGGCGGCGGGCAGGGCGGCGACGCGCGCGGCCTCTTCCTCGGCGCGGCGGCGCGAATCCTCGGCGGCCTTGCGGCGAAGTTCATCGTCCTGGCGGCGCCGCTCATCCTCTTCGCGGCGGCGTGCCTCGGCCGCCTCACGCTCACGGCGCTCGGCTTCCTCGCGGTCGCGGCGGGCCTTCACCTCGGCTTCGGCACGGGCGCGGGCCTCGGCCTCGCGGCGCTGTGCATCGGCCAGGGCGGCGGCGCGGGCATCCCGCTCCTGCTCGCTCAGGGTGCGCAGCACGACGCCGGACGCACTGCGACCCGACGGACGCGCGGCCGGAGTCGGCGCGGGCGCCACGGAGGCAGGACGCGGCGGCGGTGCGGCAGGCTCACGGGGCGCGACCGCTCCGGGCGCGGCGCCGATCGTGCGCCGCTTCACCGTCTCGACCACGACGGACTTCGACCGCCCGTGGGAGAAGCTCTGACGGACCGTCCCCTGCTCGACCGGACGCTTGACCGTCAACGGCTTCGAGGGGGCTCTGGTCTGCGTCTTGTCACCCGGATTGTTCGTATCGCTCATTCAGTCTGAACCCTGAGGGTTTCCATCGTCCCATCGGCCGGCGGCGGGCATGCCCGGCCGAGTGTCATGTCAATTCGTCGTCGTGCGAATCGAAGGCGGTCGCGCCAGCAGCAAGCGGGGCGTCCTCTTCAGACGCCGACGCCATACCCTCGAAGGTGCGGAACCGACGCCAACGCGCGAGATAGCCGGTAGTGCCGGCTCCCGCGATAAGGGCAGCGTGTATCACATGATCCCGGCCCAATGCCATGTCCAATTCGGCGTTGGACAGGTCATCGACAACAGGAATAACCGATATGGCATCACCGTAGCGCCGCCGCAAGGCAGCCGCGAGCTTGCGCCGACCGTCCGGAGCGGCATCGCTGGCATGGATCACCGCCGCGACGCCGACGGCACCCAGAATCGCCGACTCGACCTTGCCGAAGCCGGTCACGACGCAACCGGCCTTGTTGGCCATGGCCAAGGCCTGACGCAGATCGGTGCGCAGCCCCTCGGCGACCTGATCGGCGAGATCGGGCGGGACTTTCGCCTCATTGGACTTGAAGGCACGGTTAAAGGCACGGCGCTTGACCGCGGCTTCGATCGTCGTGCGCGTGGCGGTCACCCATGCGCCGCGACCCGGCAGGCGTGCGCGCAGGTCCGGCACCACTGTGGCGTCGGGCCCCAGCACGAAGCGGATCATCGCCGAGGGCGATTGCGCCTTACGGGTGACGATGCAGGTGCGCACAGGCTCACGGCCGCGGCTCGGGCCACGGTCGAGATCCGGGCCGGTCTCGGCCGATTCGCCGTCCGTGCCCTCCTGAGCGATCATATCCTGCACCGTCTCTCCGTACCTCTGGCTCAGGCCTGCTGCGGTTCGGCCGTCGCGACCTCGGTCACCTCGCCGTCGTGGGCGTCACCATCGGCGGCCTCACCCTCCGGCTCCGGCAGCGCGTCGATCCAGCCGGCCTTCAGACGGGCAGCCATGATCAGCGCCTCGGCCTCGGCCCGCGACAGCTCGAATCCGTCGAGATAGCCCGCATGGCGCACGGCCTCGGGGCCACGGCCTTCGGTATAGCCGACGAGATCGTCGGTCGCGCAGCCGGCCAGATCCTCGACGGTCTTCACCTCGTTCTCGCCCAGCGCCACCATCATCGCGGTGGTGATGCCGTCGATCTCACGCAACTCGTCCTCGACGCCGAGCTCGCGGCGGCGGTCGTCCTGCTCCTGCTCGATGCGGGCGAGGTAATCCTGGGCGCGGGCCTGGATCTCGGCACCGGTCTCCTCGTCGAGGCCCTGGATGTTCGAGAGTTCCGCCACATCGACGAAGGCGATTTCCTCGACGTTGCGGAAGCCTTCGGCCGCCAGCAACTGGCCGACCGTCTCGTCGACGTCGAGCGCCTCCATGAACGCCTGAGTGCGCTCCGCGAATTCCTTCTGGCGCCGCTCCGATTCCTCGGCCTCGGTCAGGATGTCGATGTCCCAGCCGGTGAGCTGCGAGGCCAGCCGCACGTTCTGGCCACGGCGACCGATGGCCAGCGAGAGCTGGTCGTCGGGCACCACCACCTCGATGCGGTCGGCCTCCTCATCGAGCACCACCTTCACGACTTCGGCCGGCTGCAGCGCGTTGACGATGAAGGTCGCCTGATCTTCCGACCACGGAATGATGTCGATCTTTTCGCCCTGAAGCTCGCCGACCACCGCCTGGACGCGGGAGCCGCGCATACCGACGCAGGCGCCGACCGGGTCGATCGAGGAATCGCGGGAGATGACGGCGATCTTGGCGCGCGAGCCGGGATCGCGGGCGACCGCTTTGACCTCGACGATGCCGTCGTAGATCTCCGGCACTTCCTGGCCGAACAGCTTGGCCATGAATTGCGGGTGCGAGCGCGACAGGAAGATCTGCGGCCCGCGCACCTCGGAGCGCACGTCGAACAGGTAGGCGCGGATGCGGTCGCCGGGGCGGAAGGTCTCGCGCGGGATCATCTCGTCGCGGCGGACGATACCCTCGCCGCGGCCGAGATCGACGATGACGTTGCCGTACTCGACGCGCTTGACCACGCCGTTGAGGATCTCGCCGATCCGGTCCTTGTACTCGTCGTACTGGCGAGCGCGCTCGGCGTCGCGCACCTTCTGGACGATGACCTGCTTGGCCGATTGCGCCGCGACGCGGCCGAAATCGAACGGCGGCAGGGTATCGGAGATCACGTCGCCGATGAGGGCGCCGGGGTTGTAGCGGCGGGCCTGATCGAGGGTGATCTCGCGGGCATCGTTCTCGACCTGATCGACCACGAGGAGGTGGCGGGACAGGCGCAGTGCTCCGCTTTTCGTGTCGATCTCGGCGTGGACGTCGGTCTCGGCGCCGTAGCGGGAGCGGGCCGCCTTCGCGATCGCCTCTTCCATCGCCTCGATGACGATCTGGCGGTCGATCACCTTCTCACGGGCGACCGCCTCGGCGATCTGCAGGAGTTCGAGCCGATTGGCGCTGACGACAGCCATGGGGTCTGGTCCTTCCTTCGGTCGTGTCTTCCGCTGCGAGAGCGGGCTAACTTTTCAAGGTCTTTTTGCATCGCGACGGTGCCGGAACCGGGCGCCCGAAGCGATGCCGTCGGATCAGTGAAGCGTGTCGCGGTTCTTGAGGCGGGCGGCCTTCGTGACGATACCGCCGCCGGGCTTGGGCTTCTTCGCCTTCACCGGCTTGTCGGCCTTCTTGTCCAGCTTGGGCTTAGGCCGCTTCGGTTGCGGGATGAAGCGGACCTGCGGCGCCTCGTGCTCGGCTTCCGCGCCCTCTTCCTCGTCGACCTCCTCGCCGTCCTGCGGCGGGGCGGAGCCACGGCGGAGCGATTCGCGAATCAGCTCGTCCGTGAGAATGAGATGCGCCTCGCCGAGATCGCGCAGCGGCACATCGATGCGGCTCGGAAGGCCCGGCTTCACGTCGGGCAGGTCGATCGGCACCGTGGTGCCGTCCGCGCTCGGAACCCCGATGATGCCGCGGAAGCGCTTGCGCCCGTCCATCGGCACGGCAAGCTCGACCTTTGCCTCGTAACCGGCCCAGCGCTCGAAATCGGAAACCCGCACCAGGGGCCGGTCGATGCCAGGCGATGAGACTTCGAGATAGTAGGCGTCGCCGACCGGATCCTCCAGGTCGAGGATCGGCGAAATCGCGCGGCTCACCGCCTCGCACTCGTCGACGCCCATCGTGCCGTCGGGCCGCTCGGCCATGATCTGCACGGTGCGACCGTTCGTGTTCGAGATCTTCACCCGGACCAGCCGGAAGCCGAGGCCCTCGATCGGTCCCTCGACGATCTGGGCGACGCGCGCGGCGACGCCGGTCTCGCTGACAAGACGTTTCTCGGTGGGCTCCGCCATGCTGTGGTTTTCCGAAGGTCTCGATCGGGGGTTAAGCTTGGCAAATCCAGCGCTGGAGGTGCTCGCGAAAATAAAAAAGAGCGGACCCCGGGGGGCCCACTCCCGCAAGCAGCCTATCGACTGCACCAGAAATGTTGAGCCGTGACTTAACCCCGCTGCGTGGCGAATTCAAGCGCTTCGAGGCGGGTTCCCCGCCCTCCCGTGCCGCGATCCGGCCATCTCCGGCTGCAAACACCACCTCGTCCGTAGGCGAGAGGTGAGGGGAGCATGCCGGCGACCATGATCGGACCGGATCCAGACGCGCTGCATCCGATGCCCGGGCACAGGCGCGTCACTTTCATCCGCAACCTCGACCTGCCGGACAATGTCGTGGTCGGCGCCTACAGCTACTACGACGATCCGGCCGGGCCGCAGGCCTTTCTCGACGCGATCCTCTACCACTTTCCCTTCATCGGCGACCGGCTCGTGATCGGGAAGTTCTGCGCCATCGCCGCGCAGACGCGCTTCCTGATGAATGGCGGCAACCACCGCCTCGACGGGCTTTCGACCTACCCCTTCCCGATCTTCGGCGGCGACTGGATCGGCCGCTTCGAGGGCGAGCTGAACTTCCCGAATCGCGGCGACACGCGCATCGGCAACGATGTCTGGTTCGGGTATCGCAGCACCGTGATGCCGGGCGTCACAATCGGCGACGGGGCGGTGGTCGCGGCGCATTCTGTCGTGGCGGCGGACGTCCCGCCCTACGCGATCGTAGCCGGCAACCCCGCGAAGGTTGTCCGCCGCCGCTTCTCGGAAGAGGACTCCGCACGACTGCAGGCAGTGGCGTGGTGGGATTGGCCGATCGAGCGGATCACGGCTCACCTGCCCCTGATCGGCGGCGGCGACATCGCCGCGCTCGAAGCGGCGGCGCCGGACGGCTGATCGGTGGTGCCGTAGGGGACCAGGGGCGGCGTCAGCTTCATCGGTCCGTGCTCGGTGGCCAGAACCGCCGCGATCCAAGCGAGCAGCAGGACGAAGAGAACGACCTCCCACAATGAGAGACGCATCGGGCGCTTTGTCGGACGGTTGGCCATTTGGCAGAAGTCGGAAGCGGGTATGGGCCGCCTTTAATATCCGATTGTTTATATCATATGTTATAAAACGACGCGCTCGACGTCGTGGATCGTGCTCCTGCTTCGGATGATCGCCCAAACGACAACGCCGCCCCGGTCAGGGACGGCGTTTCGAAATGGTTAGGGCCGTGAAAGGCTAGGCGGCCTGCTTGGCCTTGTTCAGCAGCTTGCGGTTCACCAGCACCTCGGCGATCTGCACGGCGTTGAGCGCCGCGCCCTTGCGCAGGTTGTCCGAGACGCACCAGAAGTTCAGGCCGTTCTCGATCGTGGCGTCCTCACGGATGCGGGAGATGTAGGTGGCATCCTCGCCCGCCGCCTCGTGCGGGGTCATGTAGCCGCCGTTCTCGCGCTTATCGATCACGAGCACGCCCGGCGCCGCACGCAGGATCTCGGTCGCCTGGTCCGGCGAGATCGGGCGCTCGAACTCGACGTTCACCGACTCGGCATGGCCGATGAAGACCGGCACCCGCACCGCGGTCGCCGTGAGCTTGATCTTGGGATCGAGCATCTTCTTGGTCTCGGCGACCATCTTCCACTCTTCCTTCGTGTAGCCATCCTCCATGAACACATCGATGTGGGGGATGACGTTGAAGGCGATCCGCTTGGTGAACTTCTTCGTCACCACCTCGCCGGCGGTGAAGACGGCGCGGGTCTGGCTGAACAGCTCGTCCATGGCCTCCTTCCCCGCCCCGGAAACGGACTGATAGGTCGAGACCACGACGCGCTTGATGGTGGCCGCCTCGTGGAGCGGCTTGAGCGCGACGACGAGCTGCGCGGTCGAGCAGTTCGGGTTGGCGATGATGTTGCGCTTGGAGAAGCCCACGACCGCGTCGGCATTCACCTCCGGCACGATCAGCGGCACGTCGGCGTCGTAGCGAAAGGCCGACGAGTTATCGATCACCACGCAGCCTTGGCTGCCGATGCGCGGGCTCCACTCCTTCGACGTCTCGCCGCCGGCCGACATCAGGCAGATGTCGGTGTCGGAGAAGTCGTAGGTGTCGAGCGTTTTGACCTTGAGAATCTTGTCGCCGAAAGAGACTTCCTGGCCCAGGCTCCGGCTGGAGGCCAGCGCCACGACCTCGTCGGCCGGGAAGGCGCGCTCGGCCAGGATGTCGAGAATCTCGCGGCCCACATTGCCCGTGGCTCCGACGACGGCGACCTTGTAACCCATCTCACCAAACTCCGCTGCGCGGGCCGGATGTCACCGGACCGCCTCTTCCCGTAGCCGGCGGACGCACCGCTCGGGCCTAGGTTCGGGAAGATTCCATAGGCTGAAGAACCGGCCCCGGTTCGTCGAGGTGGGCTCTCAAAGCACCCGGAGCAAGATGCCCGGCGTGCTCCCCTGTCAAGTGTCAAGTGGTGCGTTCCGGCCGCGCCGGGACAGACGTGACAGGATGATGCGAGCGGCAACCCTGCATTCACCATCGGACGAGGAATCCGAGGACAGGCCGTGTTTCCTCAACCCGCTGGTGGCGTGCGTCGGGGCAGAGATCGGGCAACGGCGAGGGCCTTTGCGGCCCCGCGGACCCGATCGAGGCCTGCGCATGCTCCCCCATCCGGACGACGCCTTCGAGAGATCCGACGACTTCCAGGACCTGTCCCGTCCCCGTCCCCTCGGCCGCCTGCGGCTGGCGGCCAAGCTCGCAGCCAGCGCGGCCCTGATCGCCGGGCTCTCCCTGGTCGCCCGCGATCGGGCCGTGGCACCTGAGCCGCCACAATCTTGGAGCGAGCCTCCGCGGGCCGCCGAGGGCGCACGCCGGGCGATCGCTGCGACGGAACCGCTGCTGACGTTGCGGGACGACGCGGCCGAGCTGCCGCCCCAACCCGGACCGACGCGGTGGAACTCCGGCAACGGACAGCGTGAGGACAGCGTGAGCCAGGGCGCGTTCGACATGATCGAGGCGCCCTACCTCCTCTTCACGGCCACCGATGCGGGCGGGCGAGCCGAGCCCGGCGCCAGCCTGTTCGTGACGCTGGTACGCCGGGCGGCGGACGGGCGCGGCCTCTCCGTCATCCGCACCGGAGAGCGCGGCATCGTCGCGACCACTCTCGGCAGCTTCGAGACCGTCGAGGCCACGCTGTCGGCGGCAGGCAAACGCAGTTGTACGGGCTTTCGCAGCCTCGACCTGAAGGCGGTGGCGATCGACGGCTGGCTGTGCGGCATCCTCGGCCAGGCGCCGGACCCCCGCTCCGTCGCCTGCGCCATCGACCGGATCACGCTGGCCGGCCGTGTGACGGCGGCGCTCGGCGCCGATGCCCTCACCGGTGCGAGCGCCTGCCGGATCGAAGAGGCCGCCGCGGTGCCGGGCAATAGCACCGGCTCGATCGCCGTCGCCGAGGCCCCGACGAGAAACAATACGGCAAAAACGCGGCGGAAATAATGAAGCGCGGCCATATTCCGGGGAACAACGGCCACGCCAGAACGTCTACTCTTCAACAAGCGGGATTCTTAACGAACGGCCCGTACCGTAGGCTCTCACACGACAAGGTACGCCATGCGCTTTTCCAAGCTCGCCCTGTTGGGCGCCATGACCCTCACCGCGATCGGCTTCGGAACCAGTGCTGAGGCCCAGGGCCCCTACGGTAACCCCGGCTACGTTCGTGTGAGCCAGCCGCTGCCGATCCGTATCCGCCCGCGCTCCTGGCTCGATGCCGGCAACGTGGTCGAGCCCGGAAGCGGCTCGGTGTCGAACCCGGCGACCAACCCGGCCTTCATCGCTGCCTCGAACGCACTTCTGCCGCCCTACGGTCCGACGGACCGTTACGGTCGTGGCGTGCTGCCCGATCCGATCACCAACGGACCTTTCATCGGCGCCCGTTCCACGGCGATCCGCAACGTCGACCTCTCGGCCATCGACGCGATCGACCCGACCTCCTACGTGGCGCGCTACGGCAACCCGTACCGGTAAGCATCACGCATCTTCGCGACGGATGGAGCGGGCCTTTCGGGGCCCGTTTTCATTTTGGGGCCATCAGGTCTTGAGCACCGGCTCGGCGACGTCGCCAGCGCCACGCTCGGCCAGATAGTGGGGCTGGAACAGGCACATGCGCACCGCGTCGCGGTAGCGGCCGTTGACGAAGAACTCGTCCCTGAGAATGCCCTCGGGGCGGAAGCCGCAGCTCTCATAGATGCCGGCCGCGCGTTTGTTGTCCTTGTCCACATGCAGGTAGAGCTTGTGGATGTTGAGCACCTTGAACGCGTAGTCGATGGCGATGCGGGTCGCGCGCTTGGCGTAGCCCTTTCCCTGGTGGTCGGGGTGGATCGCGATCTGGAACTCGCAGCGGCGGTGCAGGTGGTTAATCTCCACCAGCTCGACCATTCCCGCTGGCTCGCTACGCTCCGTCGCGATGATGAAGCGTCGCTCGGTCTGATTGTGGATGTTGCGCTCGTAGAGCTGCGCCAGCTCGGCAAAGGACTCGTAAGCCTCCTCGAACCAGTAGCGCATGATGCTGTCATTGTTGTTGAGCTGATGCACGAAGAGCAGGTCTTCGCGCTCCAGCGGTCGTAGCTTGATACTCATGTCCGCACTCGGGCCAGGGTGGAATCGGTTTTGGCCCCTGGCCTACTCCCACGCCGACCAAGACGGAATGATGAAAGCCGGCTTCACAGCGCGCGAAGCCTGCCTTCCTCGGAGGCCAGGGCGCGGGCGGCGGCCTCGTCCAGGTCCTCGAGCCGGCCACGATAGCGCAAGGCCCGCGTCGGCTCGCCGGCCCGCATCACCAGAACCACCGTCTCGACGTCCGGGCAGCCGGGATCGGGGCAGGCGATCTCGTTGACCGACAGGGCGTCCGCCTCGCTCAAGCCGAATGCCGGGTGAAGCAGAGCCTTCGCGCGCGAGGCCGCCAGCACCAGCCCAGCCGAGCGGGCACGCCAATCCTTCAGGCTGATGAAGCCCATCCCGTGCGCTTCTCCGCTTTGAGCGTTTTCCGACGAAGTGGACGCCGGTATCGAGTATGGCGTCCGGTGGCACTTGGCCGCGCGAAGCCTCGACGATGCGCGCATCCGCGTTGAGCCCCCGCACTACCGAGCGCACGAGGTCGAGGTGATCCGGCGAGACGTTGCGCGCCTTGTTGATCACGACGACGTCGGCAAACTCGATCTGCTCCACCAGCAGATCGACCAGGGTGCGAGTGTCGTCGGCGCCCGCGGTCTCGCCGCGCTGGCGCAGAGAAGTCGTTCGAGCCGTAATCCTTCAGGAGGTTCACCGCATCGACCACGGTCACCATCGTGTCGAGCCGCGCCACGTCGCTGAGCGCTTCGCCGGCCTCGTCGCGGACGGAGAAGGTGCTCGCTACCGGTAAGGGCTCGGCGATGCCCGTGCCCTCGATCAGCAGGTAGTTGAGGCGGCCCTCGGCGGCGAGACGGCGAACCTCGGCCGGCAAGTCGTCGCGCAAGGTACAGCAGATGCAGCCGTTGGTCATCTCCACGAGCTGCTCGTCCGTGCGCGATAGATCCGCCCCACCGTCGCGGACGAGATCGGCATCGATGTTCACCTCGCTCATGTCGTTGACGATCACCGCGACGTGCCGACCCTCGCGATTGTTGAGCAGGTGATTGAGCAAAGTCGTCTTGCCGGCACCGAGGAAACCCGACAGCACGGTGACGGGGAGGCGAGGGGTGGTCGCCGACATGGTTCAAGCGCCAGGGCAGGGCCAAGTAAGTTACTTTATAACATTGCAACACCGCGATGCCGTCAAGTCGGATCGGCGGAAAAGATGATCGACTCGTGTACCGTCTCGGGAGAAAAGGCCGGGGCGGCACCGACGCCGACGCAGGGCGGTCGCGCTGCGGGACCGATGAGGTGTTTCATCGGTTGCCACCGCACGCATTCGGTTTGCACGAAGGAGGGTGAACGGGTGCGACCCTGGCGCGAGGGACCGGGCGACCGGCGCAGCTACCATCACGGCAACCTCAAAGAGGCGTTGATCGAGGCCGCGCGCCGCTTCATCGCCGAGCGGGGCATCGGTGGCTTCACGCTGGTCGATGCCGCCCGCTTGGTCGGGGTGACGCCCGCGGCGCTCTACCGCCATTTCCGCGGGCGCGAAGCCCTGTTGGAGGAGGTGGCGGGCCGCGGCTTTGCCGACCTCGCCGACCGGCTGGCGCGGGCGCTGGCAGGCCGGGGCACGCCACTGGAGCGTTTCACCCGCATGGGCGAAGCCTATCTCGCCTTCGCCGAGGAGGAGCCGGGCTACTATGCGGCGATCTTCGAAGTGCGCGGTCAGGCAGCCCCGGCGCCCGCCCCGGAGCGGCCGAATCCGTTCGACCTTCTGGTCGAAGCCCTACGCACGACCTTCCCCGCCGGTTTCGACGGCGTCGACCCGCGCTTCCTCGCACTTGAGGTCTGGGCGCTTTCGCACGGAATCGCCACGCTGTCGGCTGCGGGCCAATTGCCGAAGCCCGGGCCGGACAAGTACGAATTGCTGCGCGCGGGCGTTCTCGCCCTGGTCCATGGGGCCGGTGGGCGGGCGAAGGACAAAGCTTAGGGCGGGCGATTGCTCGAAGCCGCTTGAGCGGCTTCGCGGCGCGAAAGCCTGAAGCCGCGGAGACCGGCCGACGACCGAGGCCGGCAAGACCTGGTTGGGTCGCCCTCGATCGATGGCCGTGCTGTTTGGAGGCGGCACCCTTGAAACGGTCGAGGCGGGTCCGCATGTGAATGTTGTTCACATTCACACCCCGGAGTCCTCAGCCGTGAACACGTCCTCCACCTCTCCCTGGTCCTGCGGCGCGTCTCACCGTAGCGGCCCATTTCCCAAGCTGTCCCTCGAAATCGGCGCGATCGTTGTCGCGTTCATCTATTGGTGGCCCGTCGCCGTCGCCTACGTCGCCTGGAAGATCGCGGGCTATCCCGCCTTCAGCCAGATGAAGGAGTTCGCCAACAGCGGCAGCTTCAGCTTCGCGGGTGGCGATGGCCGGTCGCGCTTCGCCCGCGCCTTCGAGGCGGCCAAGGGGTATTCCGGCACCAGCGCCACATCCGGCAACTGGGCGTTCGAGGAGTATCGTCGGGCCGAGTTGGAGCGCCTGGAAGCCCGTCGCCGTGCGCTTCAGGAAGAAAGCCGCGCCTTCGCCGAATTCGTCGAGGAGCTGAAGCGGGCCAAGGACCGCGAGCAGTTCGACGCCTTCATGGCCAAGCGCCGCTCCGAGGGCGGTGGCCCGACCATCGAAGCCTGATCTCTTCGCTTCTCAACCGATCGCTGCTTCAGTGAAGGGCTCCCCGCCTACCGGCGGGGAGCCCTTTGCGCGTTGGAATACAAAGAGCGTGCGGTGCAGCAAATCTGTCACGCCTGACGGTTGTCGCAGCTCGAACCCGCCATAACTGCGACGAGGGGGAACAAGCACTGGCCGGGCGCCTTGTGAGACACAGGAAACGCCCGCCAGCCAGAACGACGATCGATTCCTTTCTCAGTGGAGACCGGTGGCCTGATGCGGCGTGCCCATACGATGCGATTCGGCAGCGAGTTTGCCGAGGACGGTGTGCGGTTCGCCCTCTGGGCACCGACCGCCAAGGATGTGACCCTCGTCGTGGATGGGACGGACCACCCGATCCCCGCTGTCGGCGAAGGCTGGCGTCGGACCACACTGCCGGGGGTGAAGGCCGGCGCGCGCTACGGCTTCCGCATCGACGGCGACCTCGTGGTGCCGGACCCGGCCTCCCGTTTCCAGCCCGAGGACGTTTCGGCGCCTTCCGAGGTGATCGACCCCAGCGCCTATGCGTGGTCCGACCAAGAGTGGACGGGGCGGCCCTGGGAAGAGGCGATCGTCTACGAGGTGCATGTCGGCACGGCGACGCCCGAGGGAACCTATGCCGGGCTGGAGAAGCGCCTCGACGATCTGGTCGATCTCGGCGTCACGGCGATCGAATTGCTGCCGCTCGCCGACTTCAAGGGCACGCGCAACTGGGGCTATGACGGCGTGCTGCCCTACGCCCCGGACTCGGCCTATGGCCGCCCGGACGACCTCAAGCGCCTGATCGACACCGCCCACGCCAAGGGCCTGATGGTGCTGATCGATTGCGTGTACAATCACTTCGGCCCGGCCGGAAACTACCTGCACGCCTACGCCAAGACCTTCTTCACCGAGCGTCACCAGACGCCGTGGGGCGCCGGCATCAATTTCGACGGCAAGGAGTCGGGCCCGGTCGTGCGCGACTACTTTATCGAGAACGCGCTCTACTGGCTGAAGGAGTACCACTTCGACGGAATCCGCTTCGATGCGGTGCACGCGATCCTCGATGACTCCGAGAAGCACTTCCTGGCCGAGCTCGGCGAGACGATCCGCGAGACCTTCCCGGAGCGGCACATCCATCTGATTCTGGAGAACGAGGCCAATCAGGCCCGCTGGTTGGAGCGCGACGACAACGCGTCGCCCGTGCTTCACAGTGCACAGTGGGCGGACGACCTGCACCATTGCTGGCACGTGCTTCTGACCGGCGAGGATGCCGGCTACTATGAGAGCTTCGCAGACAAGCCGGTGGAGCACCTAGCCCGCTGTCTTTCAGAGGGATTTGCCTACCAGGGCGAGCCCTTCCCGACCCTCGACAACCATCCGCGCGGCGAGCCTTCGTCGCATCTGCCGCCCTCGGCTTTCGTTACCTTCCTCCAGAACCATGATCAGGTCGGCAACCGGGCGCTCGGCGAACGCTTGAACCATCTCGCAGACCCCAAGAAGCTGGCGCTTGCCCGCGCCGGGCTGCTGCTTGCGCCGCAGATCCCGATGCTTTGGATGGGCGAGGAATGGTCGGCCTCCGCTCCCTTCCTGTTCTTCGTGGATTTCGCGCCCGACGAGGAGTTGAACAAGGCAGTGCGTGAGGGCCGCCGCCGCGAGTTCAAGAGCTTCGCTGCCTTCGCCGACGACACCTCGGTGATTCCCGATCCGACGGAGGCGCGGACCTTCGAGGATTCGAAGATCGATTGGGACGAGGCCGAGACTGAGCCGCATCGCGCCATCTGGGCCGACACGCGCAACATCCTCCAGATCCGTCGGCAGAGCGTGGTGCCCCTCACCAAGAGCCGCTACCTCGGGGCTGACGCCGAGATCCCGGCGCCGGGCGTCGTGGATTGTACCTGGCGCTACGCGGACGGCTGGCTGCGCTTCATCGCGAATGTCGGCGACGCGGAATTCTCGGCGAGCGCCGACGGCGGCCAGGTGATCTGGTCGAGCGGGGCTGTCCGACAGGAGATGCAACTGCCGTCATGGACGGGCGTCTTTCTGATCGGTGGCACCAAGTGAATCTCTCTGACGTGAGTGCCTCGGACGTGAGTGATCTCGAACGCCTGGCCGACCTCGTCGGCATTGCCGACGGCTTCACCGATGCTTTCGGGAAGCGGGTCGATACGCCGCTCGATGTTCGCCGCGGCATGCTCGAAGCCCTCGGATTCAAGGCGGCGGATGACGAAGCGATCCGCCGCAGCCTTGCCGCCGTCGAGGCCGTGCGCGCCAACGTGATCCCGCCCCTGCTGGCGGCCGAGGCACGGCGCGGCGTGCGCGTGCCGGTGCGGATGGGCGTCACCTCCGGCGCCGTCGCGTGGCGGTTGGTGGATGAGCACGACCGCTCCCGTGAGGGACGTGCCACCCTCACCGCATCGGAAGACGGCGCCGGGTTCGACCTGCCGCCGTTGACGCCGGGCTATCACAGGCTCGCCGTTACGGTTGGGGAACGCCGGGCCCAGGCCTGGATCGTCGCTGCACCGCAGCGCTGCTGGCGCCCGCGTGCCTATGCCGAGGACGGCGCCCGCGATTGGGGCCTCGCCGCCCAGCTCTACGGCCTGCGCTCGCCGAGCAACCTCGGCATCGGCACGTATGCGGATGCCGGCCGTGCCGCCCGCGATGCGGCTTTGCGCGGTGCCTCGTTCCTCGGGCTCAGCCCGGCCCACGCCCTGTTCCCCACGGACCGGGCGAAGATCTCCCCCTATTCGCCGTCCTCGCGCCTCTTCCTTGAAACCCTCTACATCGAACCGGGCGCTCTGCCGGGCTTCGCCGGGAGCCGCGCCGCTGAGATTTTGGAACGCCACCGCGCCCGCATCGAGACGCTGCGCGACATCTCCCTGGTCGATCATGCCGGCGTCTGGGAAGTTCTCTCGCCCATCCTCGAAGCCTATTGGGAGGATTCCGAAGCTCGAGCCGGCAAGGATGCCGGTTTCGCCGCGTTTCGCGAGGAAGGCGGCGAGAACCTCATATCGCACGCCACCTTCGACGCGCTCTCCGAACTTTTCCGGACCAAGGGCGCGCACTGGCTCGGCGATTGGCCGGAAGAGTATCGCCGCGCCGGTACCGACGCCGTGCGGGCCTTTACCGAGACGCACGCGGACCGCATTAGCTATCACGTCTTCCTGCAATACCTCGCCGACACCCAGCTCAAGGCCTCCTCCGAGATGGCGCTGGCTGCCGGCATGCGGCTCGGCCTCTATCGCGATCTGGCGGTCGGCGCGGACCGGGGTGGCTCGGAGATCTGGTCGCATCCTGAGCGCTTCGCCAACGGCGTCTCGATCGGCGCGCCGCCGGATCTACTCGCCCCCAAGGGCCAGGACTGGGGCCTGCCGGCCTTCGATCCGCTGGAGATGGAGCGCGACGGTCTGAAAGCCTTCCGGGCCCTGGTGAAAGCGAACATGCGCCATGCCGGCGCGATCCGCATCGACCACGCATTCCAGCTCGCGCGCCTGTTCCTGATCCCGCTCGGACGTTCCGCCCGCGAGGGTGCGTATGTCGCGATGCCGTTCGAGCCGATGCTGGCCGTGCTGCGGCTGGAGAGCCACCGCGCCAAGTGCCTCGTCATCGCCGAGGATCTCGGCACCGCGCCGGAGGGCTTCTCCGATGCGCTGATGCAGTCCGGCATCCTCAGCTACCGCATCCTCGCCTTCGAGCGGGAGCAGGGCGGCGCCTTCAAGGCGCCCGAGGCCTATCCGAAGGATGCGCTGACCGCGATCACCACCCACGACCTGCCGACCTTCGTCGGCTGGTGGCGCGGCGTCGATACCGATACCCGGCAATCGCTGGGCCTCTACGATGCCGAGCGGGCCGAGGCCGAACGCACCGAGCGCGTCGCCGAGCGCTGGCGCCTGTCGGAGGCGCTGGCAGCTCAGCAACTCCTGCCGAGCTCCGAGCCGCCGGAACATGCGCCGCTCGAGGCGGCCGCCCGCTACCTCGCCCGCGCGCCGTCAATCCTGACCGCCGTGCAGTACGAAGACGTCGTCGGCGAGCTGTCGCAGGCCAACGTGCCCGGCTCGACCGAGGGCTATCCGAACTGGCGGCGCAAGCTCGACAGAAACCTCGAAGCCATCGCTGCCCCCGGTGGGCCGCTCGCCAAGCTCGCCGCCGCCCTGTCGGCGGAGGAGCGGGGACCGCGCTCGGGCGCTGCCCGCCTCGCTTCGGCGCCGCCGCGGGCGACCTATCGCCTCCAGTTCCACGAAGGCTTCACCTTCGCGGATGCGGAGAAGACGGTCCCTTATCTTCAGAAGCTCGGCATCAGCCATGTCTATGCCTCGCCGCTGCAGCGGGCACGGCCCGGCTCGACCCACGGCTACGACATCGTCGATCACTCCCAGATCAATCCGGAGATCGGCGGCGAGGAGGGTTTCCGCAGCTTCACCGACGCGCTCCACGCCCATGGCCTGAAGCTGCTCCTCGACATCGTGCCCAATCACATGGGTGTGGGCGGCGCCGACAATCCCTGGTGGCTCTCGGTGCTCGAATGGGGTGGCCTCTCGCCCGCGGCCAACGCCTTCGACATCGATTGGGAGCGGCTCGGCGCCAACGGCAAGCTCGTCATCCCTTTCCTCGGCGAGCGTTACGGTGAGGCTCTGGAGAAGGGCACGCTGGAACTGAAATTCGACGAGGCGTCCGGCGCCTTCAGCGTCTGGCACTACGAGCATCAGTTCCCGATCTGCCCGCTGCAATACCCGACGATCCTCAACCGGGCGCTCGCGGCGCTCGGCGAGATCGGGGACGACATGTCGGCGGAGGTCCTCGCGATCACCGAGCGCCTGCGGGCCATGGGTGAGGAGACCAATCTCGAGCGCCGCCGGGCCATGCCGGAGGCCGCCGAGGAACTGAAGCGCCAGCTTGCGGGCACCGTGCGGGCCTCGCCGCAGATCGCCGCCTCGATCTACCGGGCGCTGCATCTCCTGAACGGCAACCGGGACTATCCCGACAGTTTCGGACCGCTGCATCGGCTGCTCGAACAGCAATCCTACCGGCTCGCCCATTGGCGGATCGCGTCGAGCGACATCAATTACCGCCGCTTCTTCGACGTGAACTCGCTGGCCGGCCTGCGCGTCGAGCTGTCGGACGTGTTCGTCCGCTCGCACGATCTGCTGTTCCGCCTCATCGGCGAGGGTCGGATCGACGGCTTGCGCATCGACCACATCGACGGGCTGGCCGATCCGCTGGGTTACGCCCGCGCGCTTCAGGCCGCCGTCGGTCCCGGATTCTACATCGTCGTCGAGAAGATCCTGGAGCCCGGCGAGAAGCTGCGCGACTGGCCGGTCGCCGGCACCACCGGCTACGACGTGCTGAATCAGCTCGACGGCATCCTGGTCGATCGAGCGCTGAAGCCGCGCATCGAAAAATTCTATCGGTGGGCCACCGATATGGACACGCCCTACGGCTTCCAATTCCGGGCGGCCAAGGCGGAGATTCTGGAGATCAGTTTCGCTTCGGAACTCGAGGTGATGACCGGCGACCTCAAGCAGATCGCCGATTCCGACCGGCGCACCCGCGACTTCTCCACCAACGCGATCCGTCGGGCGCTGATCGAGATCGTGGCGCGCTTCCCCGTCTATCGCTCCTACCTGCCCGGCGATCTCGATGAGACCGAGATCGAGGCCGAGGATGTGCGGCTGATCGAGGGCGCCGTGCGCAAGGCCAAGCGCTGGAGCGCCCTGCCGGATCGTTCGGTGCACGACTTTGCTGCCGAAGCCCTGCTCGGCCGGACCGATCTCGGCTCTGCCGGTCACCCGGATCAGCAGGTGGTCCTGCGCTTCCGCCGCCGGTTCCAGCAGCTCACCGGCCCGGTGATGGCCAAGAGCCTGGAAGACACGTTGTTCTATCGCTTTGTCGAACTGCTCGGTCTCAACGAGGTCGGCGGCGATCCCGGCGAGTACGGCCTCGACGCGGAGCACTTCCACGCGCTTCAGGCCGCGCGGGCCCGCGACTGGCCGAACGCGATGATCACCACGGCCACCCACGACACCAAGCGCGGCGAGGATGCCCGCACGCGCCAACTCGCTCTCTCCGAGCTTCCGGAGGAATGGGCCCGCGCCTGGGACACGTGGCGCCGTGCCTCCGAGCCGCTGATCAAGCAGGTCGAAGGCGAGCCGGCACCGGACCCGAACGACCAGTGGATGTTCCTCCAGGCGATACTCGGCGCGTGGCCGCTCGAGCTTCTGGACGGTGACGACCCGCACGCGATCGAAGACTTCCGCAAACGGCTCGACGCCTATGCCGAGAAGGCTTTGCGCGAGAGCAAGCGCCGGTCGAGCTGGGTCAACGTGGACGAAGGTTACGAGAGCGCCGTCCACGCGCTCTTCGCGGCCCTGATCGTGCCCGGCTCGGATTGCCTCGATCGGCTCCGGCCGCTCGTGCGTCGTCTCGCGTTCCTCGGCATGATCGCAGGATTGGGACGCACCGTGCTCAAATGCACCCTTCCCGGTATTCCGGACACGTACCAGGGCACCGAGTTCTGGGACTTCTCCTTCGTCGATCCCGACAACCGTCGGCCTGTCGACTACACGGAAAGGGCCCGGGCGCTCGAGGCCGGCGGCACGCCGGACGCGCTGATCGGTTCCTGGCCAGACGGGCGCGTGAAACAGGCGACGTTGGCGCGGTTGCTCGCCGATCGGGCGGCGCGCCCGGCCTTCTACGCCGATGCGGATTACCGTCCGCTCCCCGCGGAAGGGGCACGTGCGGATCACGTCATCGCGTTTACCCGCTCGGCCGTCACCTCGGGTGAGGACGATCTGCTGGTCGCCGTGCCGAGGCTCGTCGCACGGATGACGGCCGAATCGGGTTGGTCCAGCGAAGCCTTCGCCGGAACCGTCCTGCCCGTGCCAGCCGGCAGCCGGTGGGTGGACGTGGTCGGCGGCGGCGAGATTGCGGCGGAGGGCGACGGGCTCGACCTCGGTCGGCACTTCGCCAAACTGCCCTATCTGGTGTTGCGGCGGGCTGCCTGAGGCGGCCCCATGAAACACAGGCTCGCCGTCCTCTCGGGCGGTGAGCGAGTTTGGTCGTTCGGCGTTTCGTCAATGCTGGACCACGGCCTCGATTCATCAAAACGCGCTTGGCGAGAAGCGACAAGACGGAGGCGATCCATGAACGCACCGAACACCGCGATGACGCCCGCGACCCGGACCGGCGCGGAGACGGTGGCCCTTCCGGCCGCCTTCGCGCCCCGCGCGGAGGGTCCGCGCATCTACAACCTGTTCCCGCTCCTCGTCGGGACCGTCTCGGCTTGGACGGCGGAACTGCCGCGCATCGCCGATCTCGGCTTCAATTGGGTCTATCTCAACCCGTTCCACCAGACCGGCGGCTCGCGCAGCCTCTATGCGGTGGCCGATCTCGACGCACTCGACGAGCGGTTTCGCGACGGTGACGGCACGTCCGACGACGAGCAGATCACGCAGTTCTGCCGGGCCGCTGAGTCGCACGGCGTGTCGGTGATGAGCGACCTCGTCATCAATCACACCGCCGACAATGCCCGCCTGTTCCACGACCGGCCGGACCTGTTCGTGCGCGACGCCGAGGGCAAGCCGGTGAGCCCGGCGGCGATCGATCCCGACGATCCGTCAAAGCGCACGGTCTGGGGCGATCTGATCGAACTCGACTACCATTCCGAGCACGCTCGGGGTGAGTTGATCCGCATCTTCGACGGCTACATCGCCCGGCTGCAACGGCTCGGCGTGCGCGGCTTCCGCTGTGACGCCGCCTACAAGGTCCCTCCGGATGTCTGGCGCGCACTGATCCAGGCCGCCAAGCAGCGCGAAACCGACACGCTGTTCGCTGCCGAGACGCTGGGCTGCACCTTCGAGGAGGCGCAGGCGACGGCAGGTGCCGGCTTCGACTACCTGTTCAACTCGTTCGCGTGGTGGAACCTCAAGGCGCCCTGGGCTCTGGAACAGTACGAGCGGCTGCGGGTGGTCGCGCCCTCCATTGCCTTCCCCGAGAACCACGACATGAGCCGGCTCGCCGCCGACATCCCCGGCGGGGCGGAAGCGGTCGCCCAGAGGCTGAAGACACGCTACGCGCTCTCCGCCTTCTTTTCGGCCGGCGTGCTGATGCCGATCGGCTACGAGTGGGGGTATCGCCGGGCGCTGCACGTGGTCGAGACCACGCCCGGTTCGCGCGAGCACGACACGGGAATCGACATCTCGGCTTACGTGACGGCGATCAACGCGTTGAAGGCTTCGATTCCGGCCGCCAATGTCGAGGGCGCACAGATGCGGCTCTCGGCGCCGGATGCGCCCTTCACCGCCCTGTTCCGAACCGATACCGGGCACCCGGCTTCGGCGCATTCGGCGACACTCCTCCTGTTCAATCCGGGTGACGCTCCGGCACCGGTCGATGCCGGTCGCCTGATCGAGCGCACCGGCGGCCAACTCGGCCCCTTCGATGACCGCACGCCCGACGTCGAGCCGATCGCCTTCCACCCGGGTGCCAGCATCGATCTGCTGCCGGGCGAGTTGCGCATCCTCGTGGCCGAGCGTGCCAAGATCGCCGCACCGCCGCCCGCGACCGTGCCGCAGGGCAAGGGCCGCGTCGTCATCGAGGCGGTGACGCCGGAGATCGACGGCGGCCGCTCGGCGGTGAAACGTGTCGTCGGCGAGCAGGTGCGCGTCGAAGCGGACATCTTTTCCGACGGTCACGAGATCATCAACGCGGCGATCCTCTCCCGCGTCGTCGGCGAGGAGACGTGGCGGCGCGACCCGATGGTGTTCGTGGACAACGACCGCTGGGCCGGTCACTTCCCGCTCGAGCGCAACGCCCGCTACGAGTTCACGATCGAGGCGTGGCGCGACGGCTTCTCGTCCTGGGTGCGCGACACCCTGAAGAAGCGCGATGCCGGCGTGGATGTGCGGCTGGAGACGATCGAGGGTGTCGAGCTGATCCAGATTGCCGAGGATCTAGCGAGCGGGGCCGACAAGCAGCGGCTCGACGGGCTGATCCGCTCGCTCGCCGCGGAGCCCGAAGGCTCATCGGTGATCCTGGAAAAGATCCTGGCGCCGGAAACGATGTCGCTGGTCCGGCGCAACGCCGAGCGGGTGAACCTCTCGCGCTATCCCGTGAACATCCCGGTCATCGCCGACCGGCTCGCGGCCCGGTTCTCGGCTTGGTACGAGATCTTCCCGCGCTCGCAGTCGGGCGATCCGAACCGCCACGGCACCTTCGCGGACGTGATCCGGCGCCTGCCCGAGATCCGCGAACTCGGCTTCGACGTGCTCTATTTCACGCCGATCCACCCGATCGGGAAGACCAACCGCAAGGGCAAGAACAACACGCTGAAGGCGCAGCCCGGCGATGTCGGCTCGGTCTACGCGGTGGGTTCCGAGGAGGGCGGGCACGAAGCCGTGCACCCCGAACTCGGCACGCTGGAGGATTTTCGCCAACTCGTCGCCGCCAGCCACGCCCACGGCATGGAGGTCGCGATCGATTTCGCGATCCAGTGCTCGCCCGACCATCCTTGGATCAAGCAGCATCCCGAGTGGTTCGAGTGGCGGCCCGACGGCACGCTCAAATTCGCCGAGAATCCGCCCAAGAAGTACGAGGACATCTCGAACGTCCACTTCTACGGTGGGGCGCTGCCCTCGCTCTGGATCGAGCTGCGCGACATCGTCCTCGGCTGGTGCGCTCAAGGTGCTCGCATCTTCCGGGTCGATAACCCGCACACCAAGCCGATCCCGTTCTGGGAGTGGATGCTGAGCGAAGTGAACGCGCAGTATCCCGACGCGATCTTCCTCGCCGAGGCCTTCACCCGGCCGAAGATGATGAAGAAGCTCGCCAAGGCGGGCTACCAGCAGAGCTACACCTACTTCACGTGGCGCAACACGAAGCAGGAGTTGACCGAGTACGCGCTGGAACTGGCTGGCGAGATGGGCGAGTACTACCGCCCGAATTTCTTCGCCAACACGCCCGACATCAACCCGTACTATCTCCAGACCAGCGGACGCCCGGGCTTTATCGTGCGCGCGACGCTGGCAGCCACGCTCTCGTCGATCTACGGCATCTACAACGGCTTCGAGCTGTGCGAGGCCGCGCCCTATCCGGGCAAGGAAGAGTATCTCGATTCGGAAAAGTACGAGCTAAAGGCGTGGGACTATCACCGTCCCGGCAACATCCGCGACCACATCATCAAGCTCAACCAAGCTCGCCGGGACAATCCGGCGCTGTGGGACTTCCGGAACATCCACTTCACCGGTGCCTGGAACGACGACATCATCGCCTATGCGAAGGTGACGCCGGAGCGTGACAACTGCGTGTTCGTGATGGTCAACCTCGACCCGAAGAACCGGCAGGAATGCACCTACGAGGTGCCGCTGCATTTGCTCGGCCTGCCCGACGACGGGGCAGTCGAGGTCGAGGACCTGCTGCTGGGCTACAAGTTCGAGCTCTACGGCAAGAACCACCGGATCGCCCTCGATCCCGCCGACCGCTCGGCAATCGTCTGGCGGATTCGCCCTCGGCGCGCCTGACGACCCGCGCCCCGCATCGAACCGGCCTCCACTTTCGGTGCGGGGCGCTCTAGATCGGGCGGAATACGGCGTCACCGTCGTGTTCTCGCCAAGAAGCGGGCCGAGGAGGCTCGCAGCCCGGTGCCACACGGCCCGGTTCCGCTCTCGAAAGTGACGTGAGGCAGCGACGGGATGATCGATCGCAGCGATCCGCAGTGGTACCGTGACGCCATCATCTACCAGATCCACGTCAAGTCGTTCTTCGACTCGTCGAACGACGGGATCGGCGATTTCGAGGGGCTGACGCAGAAGCTCGATTATGTCCGTGACCTCGGGGTCACGGCGATCTGGCTGATGCCGTTCTATCCCTCGCCGCTGCGCGACGACGGCTACGACATCGCCGACTACCGCGATGTGAACCCCTCGTACGGGACGATGGAAGATTTCCGCCGCTTCGTGGCAGCCGCCCACGAGCGGGGCTTGCGCGTTATCACCGAGCTGGTCATCAACCACACCAGCGATCAGCACCCCTGGTTCCAGCGCGCCCGCGAGGCGCCGGCCGGGTCGCCCGAGCGCGATTTCTACGTGTGGTCGGATACCGACGAGAAGTATTCCGATACGCGCATCATCTTCCTCGACACGGAAGTGTCGAACTGGACGTGGGACCCGGTCGCCAAGCAGTACTTCTGGCACCGATTCTACAGCCACCAGCCTGACCTGAACTTCGACAACCCGGCCGTGCTGGAGGCCGTGATCGAGGTCATGCGCTACTGGCTCGACATGGGCGTCGATGGGCTGCGGCTCGACGCGATCCCCTACCTGATCGAGCGCGACGGCACGAACTGCGAGAACCTGTCGGAGACCCACGACGTCATCAAGGCGATCCGTGCGGCGCTCGACGCCGAGTATCCCGACCGGATGCTGCTGGCCGAGGCGAACCAGTGGCCGGAGGAGACCGCGCAGTATTTCGGCGAGGGCGACGAATGCCACATGGCGTTCCACTTCCCCCTGATGCCGCGGATGTACATGGCGATCGCCCGGGAGGACCGGCACCCGATCACCGACATCATGCGCCAGACCCCCGAGATCCCCGAGGGCTGCCAGTGGGCGATCTTCCTGCGCAACCACGACGAGCTGACGCTTGAGATGGTGACGGCAGAGGAACGTGACTATCTCTGGTCGTTCTACGCTGCCGAGCGGCGCGCCCGCATCAATCTCGGCATCCGCCGCCGCCTTGCGCCGCTGCTGGAGAACGACCGGCGCAAGATCGAGCTGATGAAGTCCCTCGTCCTGTCGATGCCCGGCACGCCGGTGCTCTACTACGGCGACGAGATCGGCATGGGCGACAACATCTATCTCGGTGATCGCGACGGCGTGCGCACGCCGATGCAGTGGTCGCCCGACCGCAACGGCGGCTTCTCGCGGGCCACCCCGCAGAAGCTGTTCCTGCCCTCGATCCAGGACCCGATCTACGGCTACGACGCGATCAACGTCGAGGCGCAGATCCAGGCGCAGACCTCTCTGCTGAACTGGACGCGGCGCATGATAGCGATCCGCAACAACTCGGTCGCGCTGGGGCGCGGCGCGATCCAGTTCCTGTATCCGGCGAACCGCAAGGTGCTCGCCTGGATTCGGGAGCACGAGAACGAGCGCATCCTCTGCGTCGCCAACCTCTCGCGGGCCCCGCAGGCGGTGCAGCTCGATCTGTCGGACCTGCGCGGCGCAATCCCGATCGAGCTGACCGGCGGCACGGCCTTCCCGGCGATCGGCGAACTGCCCTACCTGCTGACCCTGCCGGCCTACGGCTTCTACTGGTTCGCTCTCTCGGTCGCGAATACCGGCGAGATCGGCCCGCAGCCGCAGAGCCCGGAGCTGTTCACCCTGGTGCTCACCGGCGGCATCGAGACCCTCATCAAGGGCCGCGAGCGCACGGCCTTCGAGCGCACGGTGGCGCCGCCCTTCATCGGTTCGCGCCGCTGGTTCGGCGCCAAGGGCACGAGCATCAAGTCGGTGCAGGTCGATGACAGCGCCATCGTCAAAGACGGTTCCGGCGAAGGCAAGTTCCTGCTGCCGCGGGTGGCAGTGACCCTCGCCAATGGCGAGCGCCAGGACTACTTCGTGCCGCTCGCCGTCGAGGAGGGCCGCGAGGACGAGACTCTGCTGGACCACGCGGTCGCCCGCGTGCGCCGCGGTCCCCGCACCGGCCTGCTCTACGAGGCTGCCGCCGCCGCGCCGTTCGCCGTCGCCTTGATCGAGGCGATGCGCGACGGCGTCACGATCCCGTCCGAGCGCGGAAGCCTCGTCTTCTCGACGACCTCGGCCTACGATCCGGAAGTGCCGTTCGAGGCCGCCGACGTGCGCCGCCTCTCGGCCGAGCAGAGCAACACCTCGATCGCCATCGGCGCGCGGATGATGCTCAAGCTGCTGCGCCGCCTCCAGCCCGGCACCCATCCCGAGATCGAGATCGGCCGGTTCCTCACCGAGCAGGCCCATTTCGCCAACACGCCGGCGCTGCTCGGCGTGGTCGAGCACGTGGCCGAGGATGGCACCCGCACCGCCCTGGCGCTGCTCCAGAAGTTCGTCCTCAACCAGGGCGACGCCTGGACACTGATGCTGGAAGGCCTGCGGCGCGACTTCGAGATCGTGGTGCTCGCACCCGAGAGCGAGGCGCCAGCGCCGGAGGATGCCTTCAACGCACATCTTCGCTGGGCGCAGTTGCTCGGCCAGCGCACGGCCGAACTGCACCGGGCCTTCGCCATCGACACCGACGATCCGGCCTTCGCAGTCGAGCCGTTCGGCGAGGCGGATCTCGCTTCGCTCGCGGATGACGCGCGCCATCAGGCTGCGCGCGCGTTCAAGGGACTCGCTGCGATCACCGCGTGGTCGCCCGGCTCGGCCAGCGAGGCGCTCGCGTCCCGCCGCGGCGAGGTCGAGGCGCTCATCACCGAGTTGGCCTCCGGCCCCCTGCGGGGTGCCACCAAGACCCGCATCCACGGCGATTACCATCTCGGGCAGGTGCTGGCCTCCGAGGGCGATCTCATCATCGTCGATTTCGAGGGCGAGCCCTCGCGTCCGGTGGAACAACGCCGGGCCAAATCGACTCCGATGCGCGACGTGGCGGGCATGCTGCGCTCCTTCGCCTACGGCGCCGAGACGGTGGTGCGTGAGATCACCACCCGGTTCGGCGACAGCGAGGAGCGGGCGCGCAATGCGGCGATCGCGTGGCGCGGCATGATCGATGCAGCGTTCCTCGACGGCTACGGGCAAGCCGTGGCCGGCAGCCGGGCTGCGGTGGAGGATGCGGAGACGCAATCCCGTCTGCTGCGCCTGAGCCTGCTGACCAAGGCGCTCTACGAGGTCGATTACGAAGTGAACAACCGCCCCGACTGGATCGAAATCCCGGCACGGGGTGTTCTCAACATACTGGATGAAGCCAAGCGCGACCGCGCTTCGGTGTGACCTGCGCGCTCCCGCGCCCCATCCTGTATCGGCCCGGGAGCGCTTCCGAGAGAGGTGATTGGATGACGGCTCTGGACGATAAGGCCGCGGCTCGTAACGAGGGGCAGGCGGCCGCCAACGTCCCGAACAGGTCAGGCTCGACCGAGGCGCCGCGCGCGCCCCGGTCGACGGATGCGCTTGGCGGAGAGGGGGCTCCCCGTGTGGGACGCTCGGCCTCGCAAGCGCGCGATGGCCACCTCCATCCCGATGCCATTGCGGCCGTGATGGCAGCCGATCACGGCGACGCGTTCGGCGTCCTCGGGCCGCATCAGGTCGCGCCGGGTGCCTGGGAGGTCCGTGCGATCCTGCCTGAGGCGAAGGCGGCCCGCCTTGTCACGGGCGGGCAGAGCATCCCGTTCGAGCGCGTTCATCCCGACGGGTTCTACGTCGCGAGCGTGAAGAGCGAGGGTCGGCCCCTCTACGAGATCGAGGTGGAGGCCTGGGACGGCACCAGCACCCGCCGCCACGATCCCTACGGCTTCGGCCCGTCGCTCGACCAGAGCGAGATCGACGGCCTGCGCCTGATCGGCAGCAACCTCGTCTATCGCGTGCTCGGTGCGCATGCGGGCGAACTCGACGGCATCGCCGGGTTCCGGTTCGCGGTCTGGGCGCCGAATGCCCGCCGTGTCAGCGTCGTCGGCGACTTCAACGACTGGGACGGCCGGCGCCACCCGATGCGGCTCTGGCTCAATGGCGGCGTCTGGGAGCTGTTCGTGCCGGGTCTCAAGGCCGGGCAGAACTACAAGTTCGAAATCCGCGGCCCCGATGGCTCCGTGCTGCCGCTGAAGGCCGATCCGGTCGCCTTCCGCGGCCAGCACCCGCCGCAGACGGCCTCCGTTCTCCAGGGGCTCAACGAGCCGCAATGGCACGATGCGGCCTGGATGGACACGCGCGGTGAGAAGGATCCGCGCCACGCCGCCATGTCGGTCTACGAGGTCCATCTCGGCTCGTGGGCACGGGTGCCGGGCGAGGGCAACCGCTACCTGACCTACAAGGAGCTGTCCGACCGGCTGATCCCGTACGTGAAGGAACTCGGCTTCACGCATATCGAGCTTCTGCCGATCACCGAGTACCCGTTCGACGGCTCCTGGGGCTACCAGCCGGTCTCGCTGTTCGCGCCGACCAGCCGCTTCGGCACGCCCGACGACTTCGTCGCTTTCGTCAACGCGGCGCATGCGGCCGGCATCGGTGTGATGCTCGATTGGGTGCCGGGGCACTTCCCCCTCGACGCCCACGGCCTCGGCCTGTTCGATGGCACGCATCTCTACGAGCATGCCGACCCGCGCCAGGGCTTCCACCAGGATTGGGGCACCTACATCTACAATTTCGGCCGGGTCGAGGTGTCGGCCTTCCTCACGGCCAATGCCCGCTTCTGGCTCGAGCACTACCATCTCGACGGCCTACGCGTGGATGCGGTGGCCTCGATGCTCTACCTCGACTACTCGCGCCGTGCGGGCGAGTGGATTCCGAACCAGTACGGCGGCAACGAGAATCTCGACGCCATCAATTTCCTGCGCAAGACCAACGAGGCCACCTATAGCCACGCGCCGGGCACCATCACGGTGGCCGAGGAATCGACCTCGTGGCCGGGCGTGTCGCACCCGACCTACACGGGCGGTCTCGGCTTCGGCTTCAAGTGGAACATGGGGTGGATGCACGACACCCTGAAATACATGTCGGAGGATCCGATCCACCGGCGCTACCACCACCACAACCTGACCTTCGGCCTGCTCTACGCTTTCTCGGAGAACTTCGTGCTGCCGCTGTCTCACGACGAGGTGGTACACGGGAAGGGCTCGCTGCTCGGCAAGATGCCGGGTGACCGCTGGCAAAAATTCGCCAATCTGCGTGCCTATTTCGGCTTCATGTGGGGGCACCCCGGCAAGAAGCTGCTCTTCATGGGCGGCGAGTTCGGCCAGGAGCGCGAGTGGAACCATAACCAGTCACTCGACTGGCACCTGCTCGACGTTCCCCTGCATGGCGGCGTGAAGGATCTCATCCGCGACCTCAACCACGTCTACACCTCGACGCCGGCGCTCTATTCCCGCGATGTCGAGGCCAGCGGCTTCCAGTGGCTGGTGGCGGACGATTCCGACAACTCGGTCATCGCCTGGGCGCGCAAGGGCAAGGCAGAGGGCGAGATCGCCATCGTCGTGTCGAACTTCACGCCGGTTCCGCGTGAGGGTTACCGCGTCGGCGTGCCGACGGCCGGCTACTACCGCGAGGCGATCAACTCGGACGCCGAGCGCTACGGCGGCTCGAATGTCGGCAATATGGGTGGCGTGCAGAGCCAGGCTGAGCAGAGCCACGGCCAGCCGCACTCCCTGAGCCTGACCCTGCCGCCGCTCTCGACCCTGATCCTGATCCGCGAGGGTTGATTTCCTCCACCCCGGAGCGGCTCAGCCGCTCCGGGGGCCGAACAGGATCACCGCCGTGCCGGCGAGGCAGATCGCCCCGCCGGCAAGATCCCAGCGGTCGGGACGATGCCCCTCGACGCCCCAGAGCCAGAGGATCGACGCGGCGATGTAAATGCCGCCGTAGGCGGCATAAGTCCGCCCGGCCGCCTCGCTTTCGACGAAGGTGAGCAGCCAAGCGAACAGCGCCAGCGAAACGAGCCCCGGCGCGACCCACCAGACCGACCGGTCGAGCCGCAGCCAGGCCCAGAAGGCGAAGCAGCCGGCGATCTCAGCCAAAGCGGCCCCGGAATAAGCGAGAAGGGTCTTGGTCATCTGCCGACGCTTGGCGCGGGCCGAGCCCCTTGCCAAGTCATCGCAACCGGTCATTCGGCCCGCTTCTCCGACGCATCACCGCGCCGGATCGCGCGTCAGGCGTCGTCCTCCGGCGCGAACACCTCGCCCTTCTCGGCAAGCCGCACGTTGTTGCGGTCGGCGGGGAGATCGCGAAGGTCGCGGTATGACTTAAGCAGACGGTGCAGGTCGGCCCTGGCCGGATCGGACGGCTCCGGCGCTCCGGGATCGAAGCCGTCCACCACAATCTCCACCCGCCGGTCGAGATCCCCAGCGTTTCGCGGATTAAGGCCCTCGATCCGGGCGAGAAGGTCGGCGATCGCCGCGCGTTTCGTCTCCAGCTCCGTCATCGACACCTCGCAAGACCTCCGCGCGAAAACAGCGCCCGAGGCCTTCGACGGTTCCGAAAGGACGCATCCCCGGACCTTCGGCAGGGGCCAAGGGTTGGGGCAGCATGAGTCTTGTTCCGACCGAGGAGGCCGATGCCCGGCCCGTGCCGCGGCCCCGCTCCGCGCGTCTCTGGCATCCGCGCCGGGTGCTGGTGACCCCGGCCGCCCTCGAACACGCCCATGGCCGGCAGATCGTTGCGCGAGCGGAAGATTTGGGTCTCCCGATCGAACGCCTGAAGAGCAACCGGCTCATCGGGTTGCGCGACGAGAACCCGCGCCGGGCCTATGCCCAGGCCAAGGCGACGCTCGCCATCGTCACCGCACCGCCAACGAAGCTGAAGCTTCAACCGATTCCGCCGAGCGCCGATTGGCGCTTCGATCTCGCCGAAGGCTGTCCGGCGCACTGCCAGTACTGTTATCTCGCCGGCTCCCTCTCGGGGCCGCCGGTGACGCGCGTCTACGCCAACCTCGACGCGATCCTCGGCAATCTCGACGGCTATCTGGGGCAGGGCGGCGTCACCAGCGCCAAGGAAGCGCGGGCGGCCGAGGGCACGACCTTCGAGGCGTCCTGCTACACCGATCCGCTCGGGATCGAGCACCTCACCGGCTCGCTCTCGGCAGCGATCCGTCGTTTCGGCGCCTGGGAGGCGCCGGTGCAGCTGCGCTTCACGACGAAGTTCGCCGCGGTCGAACCGCTCCTCGACCTGCCGCATCACGGTCGCACCCGCATCCGCTTCTCGGTCAACGCGGCGGCGGCAGCGCGTTACGAGGGCGGCACCGCTCCGCTCAGCGAGCGGCTCGCCGCCATGGGTGCCGTCGCCCGGGCCGGCTATCCCGTCGGCCTCACCATCGCTCCGATCCTGCCGATCGAGGAATGGCCGGACGCCTACGACGCTCTGCTGCGCGACGCGGCCGAGGCTTTGTCCGGTGTGGCGGCGCCCGATCTAACGGTCGAACTCATCACCCACCGCTTCACGCCGGGCTCGAAGACGGTTCTCGAAGGATGGTATCCGGGCTCCGATCTGCCGATGCGCGAGGCGGAGCGCACTCGCAAGCTCACCAAGTTCGGCTCGGTGAAATACGTGTTTCCGAACGATCTCATGAAGGCGATGCGGGCCCATCTCACGCGGCGGATCGCCGAGCGCCTGCCGACGGCGCGCATCCTCTATTGGACGTGAGAGAGGCTGACACGCGCGACCGGATAGGGAGTCAGACCGCGGCCTCCCTTGCCTGACCCGTCGGGCAGATGTCGAGCAGCACGCAGCGTCCGCAGGCCGGGGAGCGATGGAAGCAGACGCGCTGGCCGTGCAGCATCAGCACCTCGTGATTGTCGTAGAGCTTCTGTGCCGACCAATCGTCGGGAAGCTGTGCCCGCAGCACCGCGTGGCTCGGCCCGACATCGACCCTGGCACCGATCAGCCCCGTGCGCTGGGCAACGTGGTGATGGTGACTGTCCACCGGCAGAGCCGGCATCCGCAGCGTCGAGAACGAGAGCACGGCGGCGCTCGTCTTCGGCCCGATGCCGGGGATCGCTTCGAGCCAGCCGCGCGCTGCATCGACGCTCATATCCCCCAGGAAATCGAGGGTGAGTGCGCCCACCCGCTCGCGCACCGCGGCGAGCACCGCCTTGATGCGCGGCGCCTTCAGCTCCGGCCAGGTGACGCCGCGGATCGTCGCCTCGATCTCTTCGACCGACGCCGACTCGATCTCTGTCCAATCGGCCCAGCGCGCCCGCAGCGCCTTGAAGGCGCGCCCAGAATCCGCGTTGCGGGTCCGGTGCGAGAGCAGCGAGGAGATCAGCTCCGACAGCGGGTCGAGACTGTGGAAATACGGGATTGGGCATTCGTAGACGCCGCAGAGACGGCGGTGGATTTCCAGCGCCTTGTCCTTCAGGGCCTGCGACGCGGCGGCCGGCGCCTCGCGGCGGCGATGGCGGGCTGCCGCCGGAAGGGCCGTATCGGGGAAGAGCGTCATGGAAGCCGAATCCGCGGAGGGATTCGGTGGTTCCCGGCCCGCGACAACCCTACTTCGCCGGCTCCTTCGGCAGGGCGTAGATGTTGATGTCGAGCTTGTCGTCCGCACCCTCGCCGAGGTCGGTGACGTATTCCTCCAGGAAGCGGTCCTGGACTGCGATCTCCTTGGCGTCGAGATAGGCGATCAGCGTCTCGTAGGTGCCGTCGATCTCCTCGTAACTGCCGCTATGCTTGAACCGCAGGGCTTTGCCGCTCGGGTTCGAGCCGAACTTGACGTCGCCGCCCTCCGTGCCCTGCGCAGGTGCGGCCTCGATCGGGATCATCGCCTCGTACTGAAAGCCGTCATCCTCGGTCTTGGTGAACAGGGCGATCGGTCGGCCCGCTTGCTTGAGGTTCAGCTTGGTCAGCGTCTCGCCGATGGTCTTGTAGGCTTTTCGGAGGTTGGCCCGCGCCTCCTCCCACTTGGTCTCGCCCGCGAGGATCGCCACGGGCTTGGCCGGCAGCGTCACCTCATCGACGTCGTTCGGCTCGCCCGGAACCGTCACGAGGGTCGGCAGCGAAGAGGCCGGGGGTGTGACCGCCTGGGCCGCGCCGGCTTGGGCGGGGCGCGGGATCGGGACCTGCTGAGGCGCGGGCGCTGCCGGGTCGGGGCCGGACTTGGTGGTGTCCGGCACGGTCGTGGTCGGCAGTGGGTTCGTCTCGGCAGGGGAGGGCGCGTTGGTGGGGGGCGGCGCGTTCTGGGCGAGCGGCGCGGTCGTCAACGAAGGGACGAGAGCGAGGAGGCCCGCGGCGAGGGTGGCGAGACGGGTCAAGGTGGGGACGCTCCGATTGGCCGGTTCGGATAGGGTAGGGCCGAAACACGCCCCGCGCGAGACCGTTGCGGCGCGACGTTGCGGCTCGTCGTTCCCGACTCGCAGGCCGGCGGCTTTTGCCATATACGCCGCGCCACCCCCACATTCCCGCAGACAAGGTCGTCAGAGGTCCGATGAGTCCTCCTGGAGCCCTCTCGTGAGCCCTCTCCCAAGCCCTATCCCAGGCCCTCTTGCCAATCGCCGCTTCCTGAAGATGCACGGCGCCGGCAACGCCATCGTCGTGCTCGACCTGCGCGGCACCGCGGTCCGGGTGACCCCGGCCGAGGCTCGCGCCATCGCCGCCGACGTGCACTCGCGCTTCGACCAGCTCATGGTCGTGCACGATCCCGTCACGCCGGGCACCGATGCCTTCATGCGCATCTACAACACCGATGGCTCGGAATCCGGCGCTTGCGGCAACGGCACGCGCTGCGTCGGCTACGCGCTGCTCGACGATCCGGCCATGGCACGGCCTGCCGAGAACGGCGCGCTGACGCTGGAGACGAAGGCCGGACTGGTCGCGGTCAAGCGCATCACCGACCGCTCCTTCACCGTCGATATGGGCCAGCCGCGACTGCGGTGGGACGAGATCCCCCTCGCCGAACCGTTTCTCGATACCCGACGCATCGAGCTTCAGGTCGGGCCGATCGACGATCCGATCCTGCATTCGCCCGCTGCCGTGAGCATGGGCAACCCGCACGCGATCTTCTTCGTCGAGCGCGATCCCGACAGCTACGATCTCGGCCGTATCGGCCCGCTGCTCGAAGCCCATCCGATCTTCCCCGAACGGGCCAACATCTCCATCGCCGAGGTGACGGGCCGCGACACGATCAAGCTGCGCGTCTGGGAGCGCGGCGCGGGGCTGACGCTGGCCTGCGGCACGGCCGCCTGCGCCACCGTGGTGGCCGCCTCGCGCCTGCGCATGATCGGCCGGGCCGCCCGCGTGGCGCTTCCCGGCGGGGAACTCTCGATCGAGTGGCGCGCCGATGACCACGTCCTGATGACCGGTCCCGTCTATCTCGAAGGCGAGGGCACGTTCTCGCCCGATCTGTTCGCCGGGATCGAGGAGTGAGCGTCGAGACGCTCACCTTCGGCTGCCGGCTCAACACCGTCGAATCGGAGGTGCTGCGCGGCCACGCCGAGCCCAATGCCGAGGGGCACGACCTCGTCGTCGTCAATACCTGTGCCGTCACGGCCGAGGCCGGGCGGCAGGCGCGCAAGGCGATCCGCCGGCTTTCCCGCGAACGGCCCGGTGCCGAGATCGTCGTGACAGGCTGCGGCGCCGAGGTCGAGCGCGCGAGCTACGCCGCGATGCCGGAGGTGGCGCGCCTCGTCGGCAACGCGGCCAAGCTCAGGCCGGAGAGCTGGCAGAGCGGCACCGCGCCGGCGCTTGAAGACATCATGGCCGTCCGCACCGCCGAGCCGACGCGCATCGCCACCATGAGCGGGCATACCCGCGCCTTCGTGCCGGTGCAGAACGGCTGCGATCACCGCTGCACCTTCTGTGTCATTCCGTTCGGGCGCGGCAATTCCCGCTCCGTGCCGGTCGCCGAGGCCGTGGCGCAGGTGCGCCGCATCGTTGAGCATGGCGGGCGCGAGGTGGTGCTGACCGGCGTCGATCTCACGGCCTATGGTCGCGACCTCGATTCCGACTTGAGCCTCGGGCGCCTCGTTCGCACGATTCTCGCCGAGGTGCCGGATCTCGCGCGCCTGCGCCTCTCTTCGATCGATTCGGTGGAGGCCGATGCCGAGCTGATCGCCGCCTTCGCCGAGGAGCCGCGGCTGATGCCGCATGTCCACCTCTCGCTCCAGGCGGGCGACGACCTGATCCTCAAGCGGATGAAGCGGCGCCATTCGCGTGCCGACGCGATCCGCCTGTGCGAAACCCTGCGCGACCTGCGGCCCGGCCTCGTCTTCGGTGCCGACCTGATCGCCGGCTTTCCCACCGAGACCGAGGCGCAGTTCGCCCGCTCCCTCGACCTCGTGACCGAATGCGGGCTGACGCATCTGCATGTCTTCCCCTACTCGCCGCGCCCCGGCACGGCCGCCGCGCGGATGCCGGCGGTGCCGGGCGACGTGGTCCGCGCGAGGGCCGCACGGCTGCGCGAAGCCGGCGCGGCGGCCCTCGCCCGCCACCTCGACGCCGAAATCGGCGCCCGCCGCCGGGTTCTGACCGAACGGGGCGATACCGGCCGGACGGAGGCGTTCTCGCTCGTGCGTTTCACCGCGCCGGTGCCCGCGGGGGAGATCCACGACATCTCCGTCACCGGGCATGACGGGCAGGCTCTGCTCACGGCCTGAGCGAGACCCGTCCGCCTGTCCTCGTCCGCCGGGGAGGGATCTAGCGCATCATCCCGAAAGGTGGTTGCCGGCTTTCGGAAAAGGATGATGCAAAAACAAGATGCTCTAAGGGGCGGCAGCGGTCATTCCGCACGCCTCGAGCCCCGTCCGCATATGCGCGGGCGCCGGCGCCTCGACGGCGATCGCCGCGCGCTTCGGATACAGCGGCAGGCTCAAGCCCCGCGCATGGAGTTGCAGGCCGGGCCCATCCCGCCCGGCGCCTCCGTAGATCGCGTCGCCGCGAATCGGCCAGCCCATCGCCGCGCAGTGAACCCGCAATTGGTGGGTCCGTCCCGTCACCGGCTTCAGTTCCAGCCACGACAGACCCTCGGCCCGCCCGAGAACCCGGTAGAGCGTCAGAGACGGTGCGCCGGCCGGGTCAGCCTTCATCCACCAACTGCGCGGATCGTCCGAACGTTTGGCCAGCGGAAGGTCGATGCGCCCTTCCATCGTCTCAGGGCCCCCTTCGACCAGAGCCCAGTAAGTCTTATCGACCTTGCCGTCGGCGAACAGGCGGTTCAAACGCGCCAGGGCCTTGGCGTGGCGGCCGAGCACGAGGCAGCCCGACGTGTCGCGGTCGAGCCGGTGCGCGGCCTCTGGCCGGCGCGGCAGGCCGAAGCGCAGGGCGTCGAGATGGTCGGTCAGCGTCGGCCCGCCCTTCGGGCCCGGATGCACCGGCAAACCCGCTGGCTTGTCGATGATGAGCATCAGGGCATCGCGGTAGAGGAGCGGAGGCCCTATCTCCGGTCCGACGGTGCGATCCGGCACTGAAACACGCGCGTTCATGCCCCACGGGCTAGAATGTCGGATCGTCGCGGGCAAGGTTTGAGCAGGGCAAGATTTTGAGCAAGGGACGAGGATGAGCGACGATGAGAAGCCCGGCTGGTTCGGACGCCTGTTCGGGCGAAAGGGCGCGCCCGAATCCAAGTCCCCCGAGCCGGTGCCGGCCGAGGACGGAGCGGCCGAACTAGCCACGGTCGAGGAATCGGTCACGCCGGACCCGCTGTCGCCCGCCTCCGAATCCGAGGGGCAACCGGTCTTTACCACCGCGGCCGACGACGTCGCCCACGTGCCGCCGCCGGTGAGCGAGCCCGCCTCCGACGATCCCGACAAGAATCGCATCCCCGACGAACTGGAGGGTGCCGATCTCCAGCCCGAGCCGCAGCCGCCATCCGGCGAGGCACCGCAGCCCGACGAAATCTCGGCCGAGAACGAGCCATCGGCTGCTCTCACCGAGACGGCGGAGAAGCGGAACTGGTGGTCGCGCCTGACCGGCGGCGAGGAGGAGACGCCTGCGCCCCCGGCCGAATCCGAGCCACCCGCCGAGGTCGATATCCAACCCGTCGATGCCGCGGCGGCGCTGGCGAGCGATGCGGTGTCCGGCGCGGTCGAGGGCACCGAGAAGCAGGGCTGGTGGTCGCGCCTCACCGCCGGAATGCGGCGCACCTCCTCCGCGCTGTCGGACCGGGTGACGGGCCTGTTCACCAAGCGCAAGCTCGACGCCACCACCCTCGAGGATCTGGAAGACGCGCTGATCCAGGCCGATTTCGGCGTGGAGACGGCGATGCGCATGTCCGAGGCGGTCGGCAAGGGCCGCTACGAGAAGGGCATCTCGCCCGACGAGGTGCGCGCCATCCTCGCCACGGAGATCGAGCGGGCGCTGGAGCCCGTGGCGACGCCGATCGAGATCGATTCGGCCAAGAAGCCCTACGTGATCCTGACGGTCGGCGTGAACGGCGCCGGCAAGACGACGACGATCGGCAAGCTCTCGCTCAAGTTCAAGGCCGAGGGGCGCAGCGTCATGCTGGCGGCCGGCGATACATTCCGCGCGGCGGCGATCGAGCAGTTGCGGGTGTGGGGGGATCGCACCGGCACGCCGGTCATCAGCCGGGCACAGGGCTCGGATGCGGCTGGGCTCGCCTTCGACGCCTTCAAGGAGGCGCGGGAGAACGGCACCGACGTGCTCCTCATCGACACCGCCGGCCGTTTGCAGAACAAGGCGGGGCTGATGGCGGAGCTGGAAAAAATCGTCCGGGTCATCCGCAAGCTCGATCCAGAGGCACCGCATGCCACCCTGCTGGTGCTCGACGCCACCGTTGGGCAGAACGCATTGAGCCAGGTCGAGTTGTTCTCGCAGGCCGCCCCCGTATCGGGCCTCGTGATGACGAAGCTCGACGGAACGGCGCGGGGCGGTATTCTGGTGGCGCTCGCTACGAAGTTCGGCCTGCCCGTGCACTTCATCGGGGTTGGCGAGGGTGTGGAAGACTTGGAGCCGTTTGCCGCGCGGGATTTTGCCCGGGCAATCACCGGCCTTCCCAAGGAGTAGCCGATTGCCTGCCCCTTGGAGCATCGTGAGAGTGTCCGCATGAAGGTCGAGAGCGTTCCACCGCGCCGGCACCTGCCGCCGCTCCTCAAGCTGGCGCTGGAAGTGGGCCCGCTGACGGTTTTCTTCCTCGGCAACGCCTATGCCGAGCGCTTCGGCGTGGCGGCGGAGAGCAAACTGTTCGTGGCGACCGGCGTGTTCATCGTCGCCACGATGATCGCGCTCGCCGTCCACTTCGCCCTGCTGCGGCGGCTGCCGATCATGCCGCTCGTGTCGGGCGTCGTGGTGCTCGTGTTCGGCGGCCTGACGCTGGCGCTGCAGGACAAGACCTTCATCATGATGAAGCCGACCATCGTGAACACGCTGTTCGGTCTTGTCCTTCTCGGCGGTCTCGCCTTCAACAAGTCGCTGCTCTCGGTCGTCCTCGACAGCATGTTCGCGCTCACCGACGAGGGCTGGCGCAAGCTCACCTTCCGCTGGGGCCTGTTCTTCCTCGCGCTCGCGGTCGTCAACGAGGTCGTCTGGCGCACGCAGACCGAGGATTTCTGGGTGAGCTTCAAGGTGTTCGGCATCATGCCGCTCACGGTCGCCTTCGCCCTGGCCCAGACGCCGCTCCTGCTGCGCTATGAGCGCAAGGACGAGGCCGAGGCGAACGCCGGCTGATCGATCTCATACCAAATCCGGCTGATCCCTTCGGGATGCGAATTTGGTCTTCGGTGGGATCCCATCGCGCTGGCGCGATGGGTGCCCTCCTCAGGCGATCCGCCGCGGCATCCGGAACGGCAGCATCAGCCGCACCAGCGGATTGCGGAAGCGCGTAAGCGACAAACTCTCGTGCACGGGTTGCACCGCCTCGCCGTCGAGCGTCGAGGCGAGCAGCGAGCGGGCGTAGAACGGCGTGTCCTCGAAGGTGCGGATCACCTGGGCGCGGCCGTCGTCGCTGCGGGTCGTGCGCGGCATCCGCCATAGGCCGGTGGGCGGCAGGCCGGCGGCGAGCGGTGGGCGCATCTCGCGCCGGGTGCCGTCGGCGTCGAAGCGCAGCGTCAGGTTCTGTCCGCTGCCATCGGTCCGACGCACGTCGTAGAGGATGGCCGAACCGCGGTTGAGCGGGGCGCGGCACCAGGTCCAGTCCGTGAACGCGTCTTCGAGCGCGCCGTCGCCGTCATTGGTGTCGTGGTAGCCGCTGCCGCGCCAGGAGAGGGCGGGCGCGGTAAACGCGGCCTCGACCTCGCAATCGGGCGCCATCGGCCACCAGCGGTGCAGGCCGTGCGTGTCGAGGGTGAAGGGCTGCGCGGTGAGCGCCCTTGGCCGCACCCGCACCGTGCCCCGCACCGCCCGCGGGATCGGCGAGCCTCGCTCGTCGAGGCGGATCGTCAGCACGCTGCCGTCCCATTCGAGGGAGGACGGCCCGAGGCTGAAGCTCGTCGCATCCCGCGCCAGCGACCGGGCGTTGCGCTCGGTCATGGCGAAGCGGTTGCCCCGCTCGCCGTAGAGCACGACGTTGACGGCGCAGTGGGCGAACGGGTCGCGTGCCGCATCCCAGGCATAGTAGGGCGAAAACACGCTGCCGATGAAGGCGATCACGGTGAGCCCCTGGCGCCCGTCCTCGCTCACCGCATCGACGTACCACCAGACGTAGCCGCCGCGCGTCACCGCCCCGTCGAAGCGAGGTCCGCGCGCAGTGCCGCCGCCGCGAGCCGGCCCGATTGCGCCGCCATCGGCACTCCCGGCCCCGGATGCACGCTGCCCCCCGCCAGGTAGAGCCCCGGCACCCGCGTCCGGGCCCCCGGCCGCTTGAACGTCGCCGTCCAGCCGTGCGAGGCTCGGCCGTAGAGGGCCCCGCCCGTCCCCGGAAACAACGCCGCGAAGTCCTGCGGGGTCGTGATCGTCCCCGGTCCCGTCGGTTCCAGCGTGAGTCCGCAGGCTGAGAGCTTGCGATGGATGGTCGTCTCGCATGCGGCGATCTCCGTGGGGCTGAAGCGACGCTCTCCGCCATCGGCGGGGGCGTTGACGAGGAGGAGCAGGCGTTCCGGCCCGTCAGGGGCCGAGCCGCCGTCGCCGTCCCGGTCCTGCGCGCAGACGTAGACGGTCGGGTCCGGCGGCAGGCGACGACCGCGCAGGATCGCGTCGAACTCCGCCCGGTATTCGCCCGAGAAGAACACGCTGTGATGCGCCAGGTCGAAGCCCTTCGCCCGCGCCGTCAGGCAGAGTGTGAGCGCCGAGAGCGAACGTTCGCGGGCGGGAACTCGGTCGCCGGCTGCCGCCGCATCGCCCCCGAGCAGGCCGCCGCCGAGCGCCGCCACGTCGACGTTGGCGATCACCGCGTCTGCGGCGATGCGCTCGCCGCCGACGAGTTCGACCCCTGCGACGCGGCCGCGCTCGGTCAGGATCCGCGCCACATCCGTGCCGGTGCGCAGGGTGGCGCCGCGGCTTTCGGCCAGATCCGCGACCTTGCGCGCGAGCCGGCTCAAGCCGCCCTCGACGGTCCAGACGCCCGCCTGCTCCACATGGGCGACCAGCATCAGCGTGGCGGGCGCCTCGAACGGCGAGGCGCCGCAATAGGTGGCGTAACGCCCGAAGAGCTGGCGCAGGCGCGGATCGCGGAAATACTCGCCGAGCGCCGACCACAGGGTCGCGAAGGGCTGGATACGCCACAGGCTGCCGATTCCCGCGAGCCCGACGCGCTGGGCGAGATCGACGGGGCTCGGCCGGTCGGCGCGGATGAACGGCCCTTCCAGCGTACGGTAGACCTCGGCCGCACGGGCGCAGAACCGCCGATAGCCCTCCGCCTCGCGCGCGCCGGCAAAGGCGCCGATCGCCGCCGCCGAGGTCTCGATATCCGCGAACAGATCGAGCCGTTCGTGCCCGTTCCAGGCATGGCGGGCCAGCAGGGTGGCCGGCCGCAGCCGCATCTCCGATCCGAGGTCGGCGCCGGCTTCGGCGAACAGCTCCTCGAACACCCAGCGCATGGTGAAGACGGTGGGGCCCGCCTCGACGGGCACCCCGTCCACGGCCACTGATCGCATCTTTCCGCCGACGCGCGCTGCCCGCTCCAGGACGGTGACGTCATGACCGGATGCGGCGAGGCTCAAGGCCGCCGCGAGCCCGCCAATCCCAGCCCCGATCACGATGACGCTTTTTTCTGCCACCGAAAATGCACTCCGCGGCGCATCGCCGTTGATCCGGACCCGTAACAGTGTCAAGTATAGTTGACATAAACGCAAGGCAAGTCAGCCTGACAACGGGAGGACGGCATGGACGTCGGCCGGCGGATCGAGACGGTGCTCGACATTGCGGTTTCGCATGCGGAGGCGCCGGGTGCGCCGCCGCTGCTGGCGGAGGCGATCCGCTATGCGGTCTTTCCCGGCGGCCACCGCATCCGCCCGCGGCTCTGCCTCGCCGTCGCGCTCGCCTGCGGCGACGACGACCCCGCCGCCTCCGAGGCGGCCGCCGCGGCGATCGAACTCCTGCACTGCGCCTCGCTCGTCCACGACGACCTGCCCTGCTTCGACGACGCGCCGATGCGGCGCCAGAAGCCCTCGGTTCATGCGGCCTTCGGCGTGCCGCTCGCGGTGCTCACGGGCGACGCGCTGATCGTCGCCGCCTTCGAGACGCTGGCGCGGGGCGTGATCCGCTCGCCGACGCGCCTCGCCTGTCTCGTCGGGCTGATCGCCCGCGCCGCCGGCTCGCCCTCCGGCATCGTCGCGGGGCAGGCCTGGGAATCCGAACCTTACGTGGATCTGGTCGAGTACCAGCAGGCCAAGACCGGTGCGCTGTTCGCCGCGGCCACGGTGGCCGGTGCCGCCGCCGCGGGAGCGCCGCCGCTCCCCTGGCGCTTGCTCGGCGAATGCCTCGGGGCGGCTTATCAGGTCGCCGACGATCTGCGCGACGTCGCCTGCCGCCAGGAGGAGATCGGCAAGCCCGCCGGCCGTGACGCCACCCTCGGGCGCCCGAACGCGGCGGCCCTGCTCGGGATGGGCGGTGCCCTGGAGCGCCTGAAGCACCTCACGCAGGAGGCGATCGACGTGATTCCCCCCTGCCGCGGGCAGGACGCCATGCGCATCGAGATCGAAGCGCAGACCCGGCTGTTCATGCCCGCTTCCTTACGCGCGATGGCGTGAGGCCCGGCCTTGCCCGCCGCGATGACCGAGGCCGGACCCGCGCCGGAGAGGCGCGGCGGCTGGCGCGAGCGCTGGCTCGCCTTCCGTAACCGCACGGTCGCCAGCCCTGGCTTCCAGCGCTGGGCGGCGGGGTTTCCACTCACCCGCAGGATCGCGCAGCGTAACACGAGGGCGTTGTTCGATCTGTGCGCCGGCTTCGTCTACGCGCAGGTGCTGTTCGCCTGCGTCCGGCTCGACCTGTTCACGCTGCTGCGGGACGGCCCGCTCGCGCCCGATGCTCTCGCCCGGCGTCTCGATCTGCCCGCGGATCGCGCCCTGACCCTGCTCAAGGCCGCCGCCTCGCTCGACCTGATCACGCGGCTGCCGGACGGGCGCTTCGCCCTGGCCGATCTCGGCGCGGCGCTGATCGGCAATCCCTCGGTCGCGGCGATGATCGAGCACCACGCGATGCTCTACGCCGATCTGGCCGATCCCGTCGCTCTGTTGCGCGGGGGAGCGGGGCCGACGCGGCTCGGGGGCTACTGGCCCTATGCCGAAGCCGGCGCGTCGGCGCAGCTCGGGCCGGATTCGGTTGCGGCCTATAGCGGCTTGATGGCGGCCTCGCAGGCGCTGATCGCCGACGACGTGCTCGATGCCCTGCCGCTCGCCGATCGTGCGTGCCTGATGGATGTCGGGGGCGGGGAGGGTGTGTTCCTCGCCCAGGCCGCCCGCCGCCATCCGGGGCTGACCCTGCGCCTGCTCGATCTCCCGCCGGTCGCGGAACGGGCGGGCGCCCGACTCGCCGCCGAGGGCCTCGGGAACCGCGTCGCCTGCCTCGGCCGGAGCTTTCTCGGCGCCTCCCTGCCGCCGGGCGCCGACGCGATCACCCTGGTGCGGGTCGTCCACGATCACGACGATGCGGTAGCCCTGTCGCTCCTGTGCGCGGCCTACGCGGCGCTGCCGCCGGGCGGCCTATTGGCGATCGCCGAGCCGATGGCCGGCACGCCCGGCGCGGAGCCGGTGGGAGATGCGTATTTCGGCTTCTACCTCCTGGCCATGGGCAGCGGCCGGCCCCGCACGGCCGAGGAACTATCGGCCATGCTGGCACAGGTCGGCTTCGGTGAAATCCGCGAGCGGACCACGCGGCGCCCGCTGCTGGCGCGATTGATCACCGCAAAGCGGCGCTAAAAGTGTAAAGTTTACTTGACGCAAGTTCACGTCCATCTAGGATGACATCAAGCGGTTCGGCCCTTCGCAGAGTCGCAACCAGCAACGGGGGGCAGGGAGATGGAAGCGTTGGCCGTCGTCCTTGAACGACCGGAGCACTTGGCGCTCAACCGCCTCGCGCTCACCCCGGCAACGAAGGGCGATGCGACCGTTGCCGTCTCTTGGAGCGGCATCAGCACGGGAACCGAGCGCCTGCTCTGGTCCGGGCGGATGCCGCCCTTTCCCGGCATGGGGTACCCGCTGGTGCCCGGCTACGAGTCGGTCGGCACGGTGGTCGAGACCGAGGCCGGCAGTGGCCTGCGCGTCGGGCAAACCGTGTTCGTACCCGGCGCCCGCTGCTTCGGCGAGGTCAACGGCCTGTTCGGCGGCGCGGCCTCGCACCTGATCGCTCCGGCTTCCCGCCTCGTCCCGGTCGATGCCGCGCTCGGCGACCGAGCCTGCCTTATCGCCCTGGTCGCGACCGCCTACCACGCCCTGTCCGGCATCGTGCCCGGCAAGCAGAACCTGATCGTCGGCCACGGCGTGCTCGGTCGTCTGCTCGCGCGGCTGACGGTGCTGGCCGGCGGCGAGCCCGTGGTGTGGGAACGCGAGACGCTGCGGGCCGAGGGCACCTTCGGTTATTCCGTGCTCGCGCCCGACGAAGATCCGGCGCGCGACTATTCCACCATCACCGATGTCAGTGGCGATTCGAGCCTGCTCGACACGCTGATCGGCCGCCTCGCTCCCGGCGGCGAGATCGTGCTGGCCGGCTTCTACGAGGCACCGCTCGCCTTCGCCTTTCCACCCGCCTTCCTGCGCGAGGCCCGCATCCGGGTCTCGGCGGAGTGGCGGCCGGGCGATCTCGCGGCGGTCCGGGCCCTGATCGAGGCCGGAAGCCTGTCGCTCGACGGACTCATCACCCACCGGGTGCCCGCCACGGAAGCGGGGGAGGCCTACCGCACCGCTTTCGCCGATCCGGCCTGCCTGAAGATGATCCTCGATTGGAGGGCCTGCTCATGAACCTACAGCTCAACAAGGCGGCGCTGGACGCTGCGACGACGCTGCGGGCCGAAGCCGCCATCGAGCCCGATCCGGTCGCGACCGGCGAGGTCAAGCGCGAGACGCAGATCATCGCGATCTACGGCAAGGGCGGCATCGGCAAGTCGTTCACCCTGGCCAATCTCAGCTACATGATGGCCCAGCAGGGCAAGAAGGTCCTGCTGATCGGCTGTGATCCGAAGAGCGACACGACCTCGCTCCTGTTCGGCGGGCGCGCTTGCCCGACGATCATCGAGACCTCGACGAAGAAGAAGCTCGCGGGTGAGGCGGTCGCCATCGGCGATGTCTGCTTCAAGCGCGACGGTGTCTACGCGATGGAACTCGGCGGGCCTGAGGTCGGCCGCGGCTGCGGCGGGCGCGGAATCATCCACGGCTTCGAGCTTCTGGAAAAACTCGGCTTCCATGAATGGGGCTTCGACTACGTCCTGCTCGACTTTCTCGGCGACGTGGTCTGCGGCGGCTTCGGCCTGCCGATCGCCCGGGACATGTGCCAGAAGGTCATCGTCGTCGGTTCCAACGATCTGCAATCGCTCTACGTCGCCAACAACGTCTGCTCGGCGGTCGAATACTTCCGCAAGATGGGCGGCAATGTCGGCGTCGGCGGCCTCGTCATCAACAAGGACGACGGCACGGGCGAGGCGCAGGCCTTCGCGGCCGCCGCGGGCATCCCGGTGCTGGCCTCGATCCCGGCCGACGACGACATCCGCCGCAAGAGCGCGAATTACGAGATCATCGGCAAGCCCGACGGGCGCTGGGGCTCGCTCTTCGCCGACCTCTCTCAGAACGTGGCGGAAGCCGCACCGCACCAGCCGACGCCGCTGAGCCAGGACGCGCTGCTCGGCCTGTTCTCCAGCGAAGCCACCGGACGAAACGTGGTGCTGGAGCCGGCCACCATCGAGGACATGTGCGGGCGAACCAGCCTCACCAAACCGTCCCTCGAAGTCGTCTACGACGAGGTCTGAGCCATGGCGGTCAGCCTCGATATCACCGCGCTCCGCGCCCGCCGCCCCGAGGGCATCGATCTCGCCGCGACACAGGGCGATGGGCTCGGCTGCCATGCCGGCAAGGACGCGATGCGCGCCGCCGCCGAATCGGCCGGCCTGTCCGAAACGCTGGAGCAGTACCGCAAGGACTATCCGGCCGGTCCGCACGATCAACCGCAGAGCATGTGCCCCGCCTTCGGCTCCCTGCGCGTTGGTCTGCGCATGCGGCGCACGATGACGATCCTGTCGGGCTCGGCCTGCTGCGTCTACGGGCTGACCTTCACCTCGCATTTCTACGGCGCGCGCCGCAGCGTCGGCTACGTGCCGTTCAACTCCGAGACGCTCGTCACCGGCAAGCTGTTCGAGGACATCCGCGAGGCGGTCTACGCCTCGGCCAATCCGCAAGACTACGATGCGATCGTCGTCATCAACCTCTGCGTCCCGACCGCATCGGGCGTGCCGCTGCGGCTGCTGCCGAAGCAGATCGACGGCGTGCGCGTCATCGGCATCGACGTGCCGGGCTTCGGCGTGCCGACCCATGCCGAGGCCAAGGACGTGCTGGCCGGCGCCATGCTCAAATTCGCCCGCAGCGAGGCCGAGAACGGCCCGGTCCAGGCGCCGCGTGGGGGCCGCTCGGAGCGTCCGTCCGTCGCGCTTCTGGGCGAGATGTTCCCGGCCGATCCCGTGGTGATCGGCGCGCTCCTCGAGCCGCTGGGCCTCAGCGCCGGCCCCGTCGTGCCGACGCGCGAATGGCGCGAACTCTACGGCGCCCTCGACGCGGCGGCGGTGGCGGCGATCCACCCGTTCTACACCGCAAGCGTGCGCGAGTTCGAGGCGGCGGGTCGGCCGGTGGTCGGCTCCGCCCCCGTCGGCCATGACGGCACCGCCGACTGGCTGGAGGCCATCGGCAATGCCTGCGACGTCCCGCGGGACACAATCGCGGCGGCGCAGAACCGGCTTCTGCCGGCGATCCGGGGGGCGCTGGCTGCGGCGCCGATCCGCGGGCGCATCACGCTCTCGGGTTACGAGGGCTCGGAACTCCTGGTGGCCCGCCTCCTCGTCGAGAGCGGCGCCGAAGTGCCCTATGTCGGCACCGCCTGCCCGCGCACGCCCTGGTCCGAGCCGGACCGGGTCTGGCTGGAAGAGCGCGGCGTCAGCGTCCGCTACCGCGCCTCGCTGGAGGACGACCTCGCCGCGCTCGAAGCGTTCCGGCCGGATCTCGCCATCGGCACGACGCCGGTGGTGCAGAAGGCGAAGGAGGCCGGCACGCCGGCGCTCTACTTCACCAACCTGATCTCGGCGCGCCCGCTGATGGGTGCCGCAGGAGCCGGCTCGCTGGCGAAGGTCGTCAACGCCGCCCTGGCCAACCGGCCGCGCTTCGACGCCATGCGCGCCTTCTTCGAGGGTGTCGGCACCGGCCACGCCGCCGGCATCTGGCAGGAGGTGCCGGTGCTCAAGACGGCGCCGAAGGCGGCGGCTCCCCTGAAGCCGATCGGGGAGATGGTCTGATGCTGGTCATCGATCACGACCGCGCCGGCGGCTATTGGGGGGCGGTCTACGTCTTCACGGCGATCAAGGGCCTGCAGGTGGTCATCGACGGCCCCGTGGGCTGCGAGAATCTGCCGGTGACCTCGGTGCTGCATTACACCGACGCCCTGCCGCCGCACGAGCTGCCGATCGTCGTCACCGGCTTGGCGGAAGAAGAACTCGGCCGCCACGGCACCGAGGGCGCGATGAAGCGGGCGCACGCCACGCTCGATCCCGGCCAGCCCAGCGTCGTGGTGACGGGCTCGATCGCCGAGATGATCGGCGGCGGCGTCACCCCGGAGGGCACCGGGCTCCAGCGCTTCCTGCCGCGCACCATCGACGAGGACCAGTGGCAATCCGCCGACCGGGCGATGAGCTGGCTCTGGCAGGAATACGGCGCCCGGCGCTTCGCCAAGAAGGGGATCCCGGCCCGGCCCGAGCGCAAGGCCGGGGAGAAGCCGCGGGTCAACATCATCGGCCCGGCCTACGGCACCTTCAACATGGCCTCGGACCTCGCCGAGATCCGCCGCCTCGTGGAAGGGATCGGCGCCGAGGTGAACCTCACCTTCCCGCTCGGCTCGCACCTCGCCGACGTGCCCAAGCTCGTCAACGCGGATGCCAATATCTGCCTCTACCGCGAGTTCGGCCGCCTGCTCTGCGAGAGCCTGGAGCGCCCCTATCTCCAGGCGCCGATCGGGGTGCTCTCGACCACCAAGTTCCTGCGCACGCTCGGCGAGATTCTCGGGATCGACCCCGAACCCTTCATCGAGCGCGAGCGCCACACCACGATCAAGCCGGTCTGGGACCTGTGGCGCTCGGTGACGCAGGACTTCTTCGGCACGGCGAGCTTCGGCATTGTCGCGACGGAGACCTACGCCCGCGGCGTGCGCCACTTCCTCGAAGAGGAAATGGGCTTGCCCTGCCACTTCGCCATCAGCCGCAGCGCGGGCACGAAGCCCGACAACACGGCGGTGCGCGAGGCGATCAAGACCAACCCGCCCCTCGTCCTGTTCGGCTCCTTCAACGAGCGGATGTATCTCGCCGAGGTGGGCGGGCGGGCGATCTACGTGCCCGCCTCGTTCCCCGGCGCCATCATCCGGCGGCACACCGGTACGCCGTTCATGGGCTATGCCGGCGCGACCTACCTCGTGCAGGAAGTCTGCAACGCCCTGTTCGACATGCTCTTCCACATCCTGCCGCTCGCGCGCGACATGGATGCGGTCGAAGCGACGCCCGCCCGGACGCACCGCGAGCTGCCCTGGGATGAAGCGGCCCGCGCCCGGCTCGACGCGCTGGTCGAGGCCCATCCCGTTCTCACGCGGATCTCCGCCGCCAAACGCCTGCGTGATGCTGCCGAGCGGGCCGCGCGCCGGGTCGCCGCCGAGCGCGTCGCCGCCGACCATGTCGAGCGGGCGCAGAGCGATCTCGTCTTGGGGAGCGCCGCATGAGCACGGCTCTCCTCCATCCCCTTCACCCTCCGGCCCTTCGCGGAGCCGGACAGAATGCGGAGCACCAAGCCATGGGAGTGGTCATGCAACGATCGATGCCCGCGTCGTCGCGGCTGCACAGCGAGGCGGTCCAGTTCCGGATCATCCTCGCCGCAACCTACCCCTTCTTCCTCGCCGCCGCCCTGATGCAGCGTTTCCGGCCGGGCACCGCGCCTCAGCGCGGTCTGACGCCGAAGCGCCGTTCCGTCTTCGGCGAGGCCAAGGCCATGGCCGTCTCGGCGATCCCGTTTGCCTTCATGGGCTAGGGACCCGGCGCGTCGCTTCGCGAACCGGCAACCGCCTTTCGCGACGATGCGCCAGCGCCTCAGTACTTCCGTGTGGTGACACGGGGGATCCCTGCGCCGTGATGTCATCGAGTCACGGCGACACCCGCCACGCCTGTCAACGCGCGGCATAACCAGCGGAGGTTCGATCGATGGCGAACGGTATCACAGAAAGACCGAGCAGCCTGTCCGGGCTGACGGAACCCGAAGCCAAGGAATTTCACGCGATCTTCCTGACGAGCTTCATCATCTTCACGGCAATCGCCGTGGTCGCCCACATTCTCGTCTGGCTGTGGCGGCCCTGGCTTCCCGGGCCGAAGGGCTACGCCCTGCTCGACGGCGTGACCAACGCCGCCCACGGCCTTGCGTCGATGATCGGCTGAGGAGACGCGCGATGCACAAGATCTGGCTTCTGTTCGATCCCCGGCGCACCCTCGTCGCGCTCTTCACCTTCCTGTTCGTCCTGGCGCTGCTGATCCATTTCATCCTGCTCAGCACCGACCGGTTCAACTGGCTGGAAGGCCCGAAGGACGCGAAGGCGGCCGCCGCCCACAGCCTCGTCCTCCCGACGATGCCGACCTGACCGGCCTGACCGCTGGTTCTGCTGCGGGCAGGCTCTTTCGGGCCTGCCCCGGCACCCTTCGTCCTCACCGCGGGGATTTCCGCCATGGCGATGCTGAGCTTCGAGCGCAAATACCGGGTCCGCGGCGGCACTCTGCTGGGCGGAGACCTGTTCGACTTCTGGGTGGGGCCGTTCTATGTCGGCTTCTTCGGCGTCACGACGATCTTCTTCTCGGTGCTCGGCACCGCACTGATCCTCTACGGCGCGGCCATCGGCCCGACCTGGAACATCTGGCAGATCAACATCGCGCCCCCCGACTTGAAGTACGGGCTGGCGCTGGCACCCCTGAAGGAAGGGGGCCTGTGGCAGATCATTACCTTCTGCGCGGTGGGGGCGTTCTCGTCCTGGGCGCTGCGCGAGGTCGAGATCTGCCGCAAGCTCGGCATCGGCTACCACGTGCCGTTCGCCTTCTCGGTGGCGATCTTCGCCTACGTCTCGCTGGTGGTGATCCGCCCGTTCCTGATGGGCGCATGGGGCTACGGCTTCCCCTACGGCATCCTCTCCCATCTCGATTGGGTGTCGAACACCGGCTACCAGTATCTGCACTTCCACTACAATCCCGCGCACATGCTCGCCGTGACGTTCTTCTTCACGACGACCTTCGCGCTGGCGCTGCACGGCTCGCTGATCCTGTCCTCGACCAATCCGGCCAAGGGCGAGACTGTGAAGACGCCCGAGCACGAGGACACCTACTTCCGCGACACGATCGGCTACTCGATCGGCACGCTGGGCATCCACCGGCTCGGCCTTTTCCTCGCGCTCTCGGCCGGATTCTGGAGCGCGGTCTGCATCGTCATCTCGGGGCCCTTCTGGACGCAAGGGTGGCCGGAATGGTGGGGCTGGTGGCTCAACCTGCCCGTGTGGCGGTGAACCGGATCGCCGCCCGGCATCCGCGCCGGCCGGCCTGAAGCGCAGGTTCGATCTTCGGGGCTCGGAGGTCTCCGCCGACGGCGTGAGCCTCGTACGACCGCAGGTCCAGGGAGGGAGACGCCGTGGCCTATTATCAGAACATCTTCACGCAGGTGCAGGTCCGCCCGGTCGAGCCGGAACACGGCATCCCGATCTCGTCCGACGCCCGCATCGGCAAGCCGTTCAACAGCTACCTGTTCGGGCTGATCGGCAACAGCCAGGTCGGGCCGATCTATGGCGGCTATCTCGGCGCGCTGTCCTTCGCCTGCGGCCTGATCGCCTTCGAGATCATCGGTCTTAACATGTGGGCCAGCGTGAACTGGGACCCGATCCAGTTCGTCCGCCAGCTCCCCTGGCTGGCGCTCGAGCCGCCGCTGCCCAAATACGGGCTCAAGGTGCTGCCGCCGCTCAACGAGGGCGGCTGGTGGCTGATCGCGGGCTTTTTCCTCACCGCGTCGATCCTGCTGTGGTGGGTGCGGATGTATCGCCGCGCCCGGGCGCTCGGGCTCGGATCGCACACGCCCTGGGCGTTTGCCGCCGCGATCTGGCTCTACCTCGTGCTGGGCTTCATCCGCCCGATTCTGATGGGTTCGTGGAGCGAGGCGGTGCCGTTCGGCATCTTCCCGCATCTCGATTGGACCGCCGCGTTCTCGCTGCGCTACGGCAACCTGTTCTACAACCCGTTCCACATGCTCTCGATTGTCTTCCTCTATGGGTCGACGCTGCTGTTCGCGATGCATGGGGCGACGATCCTGGCCACCAGCCGCTACGGCGCCGAGCGTGAGATCGACCAGATCGTCGATCGCGGCACCGCCACCGAGCGCGCCGCCCTGTTCTGGCGCTGGACCATGGGCTTCAACGCCACCATGGAATCGATTCACCGCTGGGCGTGGTGGTTCGCGGTGCTGACGACGATCACAGGCGGCATCGGCATTCTGCTCACCGGCACCGTGGTCGACAATTGGTACCTCTGGGCGGTCAAGCACGGCGTCGCGCCGTCCTACCCGCAGATCTACGGACCGATCACCGACCCGCTCGCGACGCCAGGGGGGGCGCCATGAAGACTCTGCTCGTCGTCGCGGGCGCGGTCGTCGCCCTGTTCCTCACCATCGCCCAGTTCGGCACGGCGGGCTGGACCAAGCCGCCGATCCTCGCCCAGCAGCACGGTTTCCGCGGCACCGGTATGGATCAGATCCAGACCAAGTCCGGCGCGGCGGCACTGAAGGCCGCCAACATCCCGCCGGCCCCGGCCGAGCCGGTCGAGGCCGGTACCGAGAAGGCCGGCGCGGTCTACGAGAACGTGAAGATTCTCAAAGATCTCAGCGTCGAGGAATTCAACCGCCTGATGGTCTCGATGACGGAATGGGTCAGCCCGGAGCAGGGCTGCACCTACTGCCACAACACCGAGAACATGGCCGACGACAGCCTCTATCAGAAGCAGGTCGCCCGGCGGATGATCCAGATGGTGCAGCACATCAACACCACCTGGAAGGAGAAGCATGTCGGCGAGGCGGGGGTGAACTGCTACACCTGCCACCGCGGGAAGCCCGTGCCGGCGCAGATCTGGTTCCAGAATCCGGGGCCGAACTACAAGACCGGCTTCATCGCCCGCAACAACGGGCAGAACATGGCCTCGCCCTCCGTCGGCCTCGCCTCGCTGCCCTACGACACGCTGAGTGAGTTCTTCGGCAAGAAGGACGTCGACGAGAACCTCATCCGCGTCAACGCGACGACGGCGCTGCCGGAAAGCAAGGGCAAGCCGATCCAGGCCGCCGAGCGGACCTACGGCCTGATGATGCACATGTCGTCGTCGCTCGGCGTCAACTGCACCTACTGCCACAACACCCGGGCGGTCTCGAACTGGTCGCAGAGCACGCCGCAGCGTACGCTGGCTTGGCACGCGATCCGGATGGTGCGCGACCTGAACGGCGATTACATCGAGCCGCTGACGGGGACCTTCCCGGCCAACCGCCTCGGTCCGACCGGAGACGCACCCAAGCTGAACTGCGCCACGTGCCACAACGGCCAAAGCAAGCCGCTGGCGGGTGCGCACGTCATCGAGAGCTACCCGGAACTGGCACGGACGACCGCCGAGATGGCAGCCGTGCCGCGGGCTCCGGCAACGCCCGAGCCGGCGCCGGAGGCACCCGCGGCACCACCGCAATAGCAGGCTGCCCCCTCCGTTCAGGGTTCAGCGTATCGAGAAGCGAAAAGCCGCCGGTCCATTGGGCCGGCGGCTTTTTCGTTCCGCGGCACCTTGCCGGATATCCGGTCGGTGACGAGTTGCGCGTCTCGATTTCGCTTTCGAGTACAGCAAATATTGAGCTGAACTTTTCTTCATAGTTCTGAATATTGATACGGAAGCGCGTCCGATCGATGCTTTGGTAACGAGGATAAAACTTAAGAATATATTCAACATACCCATAGTTACAAAGGTGTAATCCGTTCTGATGAGAGCACCTATGCTGAAATTTGGTCGCATTTTTAATTATCAACACGCTCACTCAGCACGGGTCGCGTGGCGGTCGGAATGGCGGCGAATCCGGACCGCGGGCAAAGGGGGCTACGATGATGAACGTTGGGCGCGACAAGAACGAGATCGCCGCCGCCTTGGCGCGATGCAAGACGGCCTTCATCGGCGTGGCCGTGATGAGCGGGCTGGTGAACATCCTCTATCTCACCGGCTCGTTCTTCATGCTCGAAGTCTACGACCGGGTGATCCCGAGCCGATCCGTGCCGACCCTGATCGGCCTCGCGGCCCTCGCCCTCGTGCTCTATGCGTTCCAGGGCGTGCTCGAGGCCCTCCGCGGCCGGATCCTCGCCCGCATCGGCGCCGCGCTCGACGAGGCCCTGAGCGGGCGCGTGTTCGATCTCGTCGTGCGCGCGCCGCTCAAAGGGGCGAACCAGGGCGACGGCCTTCTGCCGCTGCGCGACCTCGACCAGATCCGCGCCTTCCTCTCCGGTTCCGGTCCTTCCGCCTTCTTCGATTTGCCCTGGATGCCGGTCTACCTGCTGATCTGCTTCCTGTTTCACCCGCTGATCGGCGTCGCCGCCCTCGTCGGCATGGGTATTCTCGCCGCCCTGACCTTCCTGACCGACCGCGCGAGCAAGGGCCCGACGCGGGCCGCGACCGGCCACGGCATGCGCCGCAACGGTCTCGCCGAAGCCGGCCGCCGCAATGCCGAGGTGCTGGCCGCCATGGGCATGCAGGAGCGCCTCGCTGCCCGCTGGGCTCTGGCCAACCGCGAATACATGGAGGCGCATCAAGCCGTGTCGGATGCCGGCAGCGGCTTTGGCGCCGGCTCCAAGGTGTTCCGCATGGCCCTGCAATCGGGCGTGCTCGCGCTCGGCGCCTGGCTCGTCATCCACAACGAGGCCAGCGCCGGTGTCATCATCGCGAGCTCGATCCTCGTCTCCCGCGCGCTCGCGCCTGCGGAGCTCACCATCGCCAACTGGAAGGGTTTTGTGGCCGCGCGGCAAAGCTGGCATCGGCTGTCGGAGTTGCTGGCCCGGATGCCGCAGGGCGAGCGTCCGCACGCCCTGCCGGCGCCGGCTGAGACCATCACCGTCGAGGCCGCCAGCATCGCCCCGCCCGGCACCCCGCGCCTCGTGGTGCAGGATGTCAGCTTCGGCCTCAGAGCGGGGCAGGGGCTCGGCATCATCGGCCCCTCGGCCTCCGGCAAGTCTTCCCTTGTGCGCGCCCTTGTCGGCGTCTGGCCGCCGATCCGCGGAAAGATCCGCTTCGATGGCGCCGCGCTCGATCAATGGACGAGCGGCGACCTCGGCCCGCATATCGGCTTCCTGCCGCAGGAGGTCGAACTCTTCGCCGGCAGCGTGGCCGAGAACATCGCCCGCTTCGAGCCGCAGGCGCCGGCCGAGGCGATCATCGCGGCGGCCAAGGCCGCCGGCGTGCACGATCTGATCCTGCGGCTGCCGGAGGGCTACGACACCCGCATCGGCGAGGGCGGCACGGGCCTCTCGGCCGGGCAGCGCCAACGGGTCGGGTTGGCGCGGGCTCTCTACCGCGAGCCCTTCCTCGTGGTGCTCGACGAGCCCAACGCCAATCTCGATGCCGAGGGCGAGAACGCCCTGACGCAGGCGATCCTCGGCGTGCGGCAGCGCGGCGGCATCTGCGTCGTCGTCGCCCACCGC